>CANIEC010000013.1 GCA_947466085.1 Rhodospirillales bacterium | reverse complement strand
CTATGCCGGAGACCTCCTGTACTCGACCCTGCTGACGTTCGGCTTCGCACAGGGCACCTACCGCGCCGATCCGGACGACGGGCTGCAGCTCGTCGACTGCCGCATCGCCAATGCGGTGCGCTGCCTGCCGCCCGAGAACAAGCCGTTGCCTGTCGAGTTCACCGCCTGCCGGCCGTTCCTGCAGTCCGAACTCGCCGTCATGCCGAAGCTGCGAATACTCGTGGCCCTGGGCAAGGGCGCCCACGATCAGATCCTGCGGGCGCTGACGGTACGGCCGGCGGGCGCCTACCCGTTCATCCATGGCCGTCTGCACGAACTTCCGACGGGCCTGATGCTCGCCGACAGCTATCATTGCTCCCGCTACAATACGAACACCGGCCGGCTCACGACCGGGATGTTCCACCAGGTCTTCAACGGCGTCCGTCGCGCGTTGGACATCTGAAAGCCAGCGTCTCTCCACCTCAAACTGCCCACCCCACCTCATCCTGAGGAGGCCCGAAGGGCCGTCTCGAAGGATGGGCAACAGACGTGGTGCTCGTGCCCATGCTTCGAGACGCGCTCCTACGGAGCGCTCCTCAGCATGAGGTTAGTGTTGGTGATTCTGCCGCGCTCAGAAGGGCTCTACAGCTCCGCTTCGATCGCGGACGTGATCTCGCTCGAAACCGGCCGCACGCGGCTCGGCCAGGCGCCCCGCAGGCTGCCGTCCTTGCCGATCAGGTATTTGTGGAAGTTCCACTTGGGCGCGGCGCCTTCGCCCGCTTCCGCGGCGATCCACTTGTAGAGGGCGTGGGCTTCGGGACCGATCACCTTCTGCTTCGCCGTGAGCGGGAAGGTCACGTCGTACATCGACTCGCAGAACTTCGCGATCTCGTCCTCGCTGCGGGGCTCCTGCGCGCCGAAATCGTTGCAGGGCACGCCCAGCACCACGAGGCCGCGCGGGCCATAGTTTTCATGCAGCGCCTGCAGGTCGGTGTATTGCGGCGTGAACCCGCAATAGGAGGCGACGTTCACGAGCAGGATCGGCCTGCCCGCCAGGCTCTTCACGTCGAGCGGCTTGCCGTCGATCGCGGTGAAGCTGAAATCGTGCGCGCCCATGTCAGGCCTCCCTCAAGGTTCGTCATCGTAGCGTTGTTCGCGCCACGGATCGCCGTAATTGTGATAACCGCGCACTTCCCAGAAGCCCGGCTTGTCGAGTTCCGAGAATTCGACCCGCTTGATCCACTTGGCGCTCTTCCAGAAATAGAGCTTCGGGATCACGACGCGCAGCGGCCCGCCATGCTCGCGGCTGATCGGCTCGCCGTTCCAGTTCCACGCCAGCATGACGTCTTTGGCGGCGAAGTCGGCCAGCGGCACGTTGGTCTTGTAGGTGTCGTAGGAATGGAAGATCACGTGCTGCGCCGACGCCTTGGGCTTCACCAGGGCGATCAGGTCGCGGGCGCTCACACCCTCCCACCTGTTGTCATAGCGCGACCAGGCGGTGACGCAGTGGATGTCGGTGGTCAGCTCGGTCTTCGGCAGGGCCTTGAAGTCGTCCCACTTCAGGGTGACCGGGGCTTCGACCTCGCCGTCGACGAACAGGCGCCAAGCATGCGTCGGAATCTCGGGCTTGATGCCCAGGTCCAGGACCGGCCACGTCTCGACCAGCCGCTGGCCGGGCGGCAGGCGTTCCGACGGCGCGGCCGTCATTCCGGTGAGCAGCCGGCCTTCCCCGGCCCACGTCTGCTTGCTGTCGACCAGCTTGCCCTTGATTTTGCCGGACAGGGTGACGTCGTCGTCGACCATGGAACCCCTCAGATGCTGCGGCCCGCTTTCTCCCAATATGGCGCGCGCAGCTTGCGTTTGAAGATCTTGCCCGAATCCTCACGGGGAAGTGCGGCGCTGAATTCGACAACCCGGGGCACCTTGTAGCGGGCCAGATGCTCAGCCAGGTATGCCCGCACAGAAGCGCCATCGATCGTGGCGCCGGCGGCTGGCTCGACATGGGCGCAGATCTGCTCCCCGAATTCCTCGTCGGGGATGCCGAACACGGCGCAGTCGCGGACACCCGGCATCTGGATCAGCGCCGACTCGATCTCCGCCGGGTAGATGTTAACCCCGCCGGAGATGATCATGTCGCGCTTGCGGTCGCACAGGAACAGGAAGCCGTCGGCGTCGACGTAGCCCACGTCGCCGACCGTGACGAGTTCTCCGAGCGCAACCTCGCGGCGCTTGGCGTCGTCGTTGTTGTAGGTGAACTCCGAGAGATGGGGACCGCGCAGGTAGATCTCGCCGACCTCCCCCTGTTTCACGTCCCGCCCCTCTTCGTCGACGATGCGCAGGACGCCTCCCGGCACCAGCCGGCCGACCGTTCCGGGCTTGCGCAGCGCCTCTTCCGAACCGTGCCAGACGACGACGCCGGTCTCGGTCGCGCCGTAATACTCGTTGATGACCGGGCCCCACCACTCGATCATCTGGCGCTTCACGGCGGGCGCGCAGGGCGCGGCGCCGTGGCTGACGAAGCCGAGCGACGAGACGTCATGGCGCGCCCGGACTTCCGCCGGCAGGCGCAGCAGGCGGACGAACATGGTCGGCACGATGTGCATGTGGGTGATCCCGTGCGCCGCGATCAGGCGTAGCATGTCCTCCGCCTCGAAGCGCGGCTGCAGCACCATGTGCAGGCCAAGGCGCGCGCTCGCCATGCCGTAGGCCGCCGGCGCGGAGTGGTACATCGGGCCGTTCATCAGGACGACGATCGCGGGATCGGGCTTCAGGCCCCAGAACAAAGCGGCTTCCTGCGCGCCCGCGGCCTGCTGTTCGGGCGTGCTCGGCTGGCGCCGCACGCCCTTGGGCCGCCCGGTCGTGCCGGAGGTGTAGATCATGCTGCCGCGCGAAGGCCGCGGCGGCGCGGTGCGCGGCGCGGAGGCCGCGACGAACCCGTCCCAGGCCTCGGCGCCCGCCGGCACGTGACGCTTCTCGGCAGGCACACCGAAGGCGCCGGCGATCTCGTCGGGCGTCGGTACGGCGAAGACCCGCACACCCTCGGGCACGCCACCGGCGATCTGCGCCAGCAGGTCGGTATGCGCCACCAGCACGCTCGCGCCACTGTCGCGCAGGATGTAGTTGGCCTCCTCGGGCGTGAAGTGCCAGTTGATCGGCACGGCATAGGCGCCGATCTGGCTGGCCGCCATGTTGACCTCGAAGGTCGCGAAGTCGTTGCGCAACATCAGGGCGACGCTGCCATTCTCTGCGACGCCGAGCGCCTCCAGCCCGCCGGCCGCGCGCGCGGCATTTGCCTGGATCTCGGCCCAGCTCCGGAATCTCTCGCCCGCCGTAACGCCTGCGCTCATTTCTTTCCTCCCTTCTTTTCGGGTGGCGCGAGCGCACCCTTGAACATCAGCGTACCGTGATAGCCGGCGAGCGCCCGGATATCGGGCCCGTGATCGAGCATGCCCGCCTGCTTCAGCATGACCAGCCCGTGCGTGGCGGCCCACATCGACCAGCCGAACAGCAGCGGATCGGCGTCGATCAACCCGGCCTTCACCATCTCTTCCGCCTGCTGGGTCACGAAGGTGCGGGCCCGCTTCGATTCGCGCAGCAGGTCGGGATGCTCGTCGCCGATCGGCTGGTCGATCTCGAACATGATGCGATAGGCATGCGGATGCTCATCGGCGAACCGCAGATAGGCGTCCCCCACGCGGCGGGCCTTGTCGAGCGGCCCCTCGCCCTCCGCCGCCGCGGCTTCGAGCGTGTCGGCGAAGCGCGCAAAGGCCTCCGCCCGCACCGTCGCCAGGATGTCAGCCTTGTCCTTGAAATAGCGATAGGGCGTCTTGGGGCTGCAGCCCAACGCCTCGGCGAGCTGGCGCATGGTGACGCCCTCATAGCCGAAGCGGGCGAACCGTTCGGTCGCGACCCGGCACAGCTCGGCGCGGAAATCGGCGATGTCCTGTTCGGTCAGATAGCGCGGCATCGAAGGCCTTTCATACACACTGTGTACGAAAAAGCCTTCGCCCGGTCAAACCCGTCGTCCGTCAGGCGGTTTCGGCGAACAGCTCGCGGCCGATCAGCATGCGGCGGATTTCGCTGGTGCCGGCGCCGATCTCGTAGAGCTTGGCGTCGCGCAGCAGGCGCCCGGTCGGGTAGTCGTTGATGTAGCCGTTGCCGCCCAGCAGCTGGATGGCGTCGAGAGCCACCATCGTTGCCTTCTCGGCGGCATAGAGGATCGCGCCGGCCGAGTCCTTCCGCGTGGTCTGGCCGCGGTCGCAGGCCTTGGCGACGGCGTACACATATGCCTTGCAGGCGTTCATCGTGGTGTACATGTCCGCAAGCTTGCCCTGCACCAGTTGGAACTCGCCGATCGCCTGGCCGAACTGCTTGCGCTCGTGGACATAGGGCACGACGATGTCCATCGCCGCCTGCATGATGCCGATCGGGCCCGCCGCCAGCACGGCGCGCTCGTAGTCGAGCCCGCTCATCAGCACGTTGACGCCCTTGCCCACCGCGCCCAGCACGTTCTCCTCGGGAATCTCGCAATCCTCGAAGACCAGCTCGCCGGTCGAGGAGCCGCGCATGCCCATCTTGTCGAGCTTCTGTGCGACCTTGAAGCCCTTGCGATCGGTCTCGACGATGAAGGTCGTGATGCCGCGCGAGCCGGCCGCCGGATCGGTCTTGGCATAGACCACGATCAGCTGCGCATCGGGGCTGTTGGTGATCCACATCTTGGTGCCGTTCAGGACGTAGCGGTCGCCCTTCTTCTCGGCCCGCAGCTTCATCGACACGACATCGGACCCGGCACCCGATTCGCTCATGGCGAGGCTGCCGACATGCTCGCCGGAGATCAGCTTAGGCAGGAAGCGCTTCTTCTGCTCGTCGGTGCCGGTGCGGCGGATCTGGTTGATGCAGAGGTTGGAATGCGCGCCGTAGCTCAGGCCGACCGCCGCGGAGGCGCGGCTGATCTCCTCGACCGCGATGACGTGTTCGAGATAGCCGAGGCCCGATCCGCCGAACTCCTCCTCGACGGTGATGCCGTGCAGGCCAAGTTCGCCCATCTTCGGCCACAGCTCGCGCGGGAACCGGTCGGTCTTGTCGATCTCGGCGGCGATCGGCGCGACCTCGGCCGAGGCGAAGCGCTGGACCTGGTCGCGAAGCGCATCGGCGGTCTCACCCAGGCCAAAGTCGAACGGGGGCATCGCATTCGGGATCATTTTTGTCTTACCTGTTGATGAACTGGATCAGGACCTGGAGCCCAGCTTGACCTGTATTCGGATCAGCTTCCACTCGCCGTCCGACGGGATGAACTCCAACTCGAAGAGGAGGCGCGACGGCTCCGTGGGAAAGCCGCCCTTCACC
Source organism: Rhodospirillales bacterium (assembly GCA_947466085.1). Classification (GTDB taxonomy): domain Bacteria; phylum Pseudomonadota; class Alphaproteobacteria; order Reyranellales; family Reyranellaceae; genus Reyranella. Next base: position 47,733 of record CANIEC010000013.1, on the reverse strand, counting down.
ACCAGTTTGCCGTCACCGTCCACAAGCGGTGGCGGCACATAGGCCGGCTTCATGGCGGCGATGATATCGAAATCGGCGTTGCCCTGGCTGAACTCCTTGAACGTCTCCTTGAGCATCTCCGGCGAGAATTGCTGGCGAAACGGCTTGGACAGCTTGGCGTGCAGCACGGAATAGTTTCCGGTCACGTTGGCGTCGTTGAGGGTCAGCAGCGAACTCTTCACCAGCGCTTCCAGCGCACGGTCCGACGGCACCTTGTTCTGCGCCTGCACCGCCGAAGCGCCCAGCATCAGGACAAATGCAGCCACCAGGCGCAAGATTGCCGACATGGACGACCTCCGCCGGAACGATACCTCAAAGCAGGAAGATCGTCGCCAGGCCGAGGAAGGTGAGGAAGCCGGTCACGTCGGTAACCATGGTCAGGAACACCGTCGAGGAGACGGCGGGATCGACGCCGAACTTCTGCAGGCCGAGCGGGATCAGGGCCCCGGCCAGCGCCGCGGCCATCAGATTGCAGACCATGGCGGCGGCAATGACGCCCCCCAGCCGCCAATCCTGGAACACAACGATCACGCCCACGGCGAGGATCGCCGCGAACAGCAGCCCGTTGAGGCTGCCGACCATCGCCTCCTTGCCGACGAAGCGCAGCACATTTGCCGGGGTGAGCTCGCCCATGGCCAAGGCGCGGACCGTCACGGTGACGGTCTGAATGCCGGCATTGCCCCCCATCGACGCGACGATCGGCATGAGGACTGCCAGGATCACGATCTTCTCGATCGTGTCTTCGAACTGGCCGATCACGCAGGACGCGACCAGGGCGGTGGCGACATTGACCAACAGCCAGGGCGCGCGCAGCCGGGCGGTGCGCACGGTATCGGCGTGCATGTCGTCGGAACCGACGCCGCCCATCATGAGCAGGTCCTCTTCCGCCTCCTCGTCGATCACGTCGACGACGTCGTCGACCATGATCACGCCCTGCAGCCGCCCGTCATCGTCGACGACCGGACACGAGACCAGGTTCTTGTCGCGGAAGACGTGCGCCACCTCCGCCTGCTCGGCCATCGCCGGCAGTGATGGGATATCGGGATCGACGATGTCGACGATCGGAATGGGCCGCTTGGTGCGCAGCATGCGGCCGAGCGGCACCGAACCGCGCAGGCGACCGTCCCCATCGACGACGAAGATGTCGTACACGTCGTCGGGCAGGTCGGTCGCCTCGCGGCAATAGTCGATGACCTGGCCCACGGTCCAGTCGTCGGCAACCTTGACCAGCGAACTCTGCATGAGCCGCCCGGCCGTGTACTCGGGATAGGCCAGGGCGCGCTCGATGTCCGCGCGTTCCTCGGCCGGCAGCTCCGCCAGGACTTCTTGCCGCTCTTCTTCCGTCAGATCCTCGAGGAGGTTGGCGGCATCGTCGGCCTCGAGTTCGCGAGCGGCAGCCGCGATCTCCTTGCTGTCGAGCTGTTCGAGAACGTGCTCTAGAACTTCCTCGTCGAGTTCGGTCAGAGCCTCGGGATCGAGGTCGCCCTTGAGGATGCCGATCAGCTTGTCGCGCTCGTCCTCCGATATCTGCTCGAGAATCGAAGCCTGGCCGGACGCGCTGAGGTCGCCCAGAAGCTCCCGCGCCTCTTCCGGCCTGTTCTCGGCGAGGGCTGCCTCGACACGCCGGACGAGTTCCGGCGTTACCTCGTCGAGCAGTTCGGCCTCGCTGCTCATCCACGCGCCTCGGCGAGACGTTGCGCCTCGACCACGGCCAGCGCGGTCATGTTGAGGATGCCGCGGGCGGTGACCGACGGGGTGAGAACGTGTGCCGGAAGGTCGGTGCCCAGCAGGATCGGACCGATATGCAGCCCGTCGGCCGCCTCCTTCAGCAGGTTGAAGGAGATGTTGGCGGCGTCCAGCGACGGGCAGACCACCAGGTTCGCCGGCTCCTTCAGCCTGGACCGCGGAAAGACGCTGTGCCGGATTTCGACGTCGAGCGCGGCGTCGCCATGCATCTCGCCGTCGATTTCCAGGGTGGGGGCCCGCTGGTGCAGGATCTTGACTGCGGCCGCCATCTTCCTCGCCGAGGGATGGTCGGCGCTGCCGAAGCTCGAATGCGAAAGCAGCGCGACCTTGGGCTGGATGCCGAACCGCAGGACCTCGTCCGCGGCCAGCAGGGTGATTTCGGCCAGCGTCTCGGGATCAGGATCGTAGTTCACGTAGGTATCGGCGATGAACAGCGCGCGGGTCGGCATCACCAGCAGGCTGAGGGCCGCCATGTTCTTGGCCCCCTCGCGCAGGCCAATGACGTCGCGCACATGGGCCAGGTGTGTGCGGAAGCGGCCATAGGCGCCGGCGATCATCGCGTCGGCATCGCCGAGTTTCACCGCCAGTGCCGCGATCAGCGTCGGGCTGGAACGCACGAGGTTGCGGGCGGTGGGCTCGGTGACGCCGCGCCGCTCCATCAGCTCGTGATAGGCGCCCCAGTACTTGTCGTAGCGTGGGTCGCTGGACGGATCGACCAGCTCGACATCGAGGCCCGGCTGGAAGCGCAGGCCGAGCCGCTCGGCGCGCCGGCGCACGACTTCCGGCCGGCCAATCAGGATGGGCTTGGCGATCCCCTCGTCGAGGATGATCTGCACGGCGCGCAGGACGCGATCGTCCTCCCCGGCGCTGAAGATCACCCGCTTGGGATCGGAGCGCGCCTGCGCGAAGACCGGCCGCATGACCAGACCGGACTTGAACACGAACTGGCTGAGCTGCTGCCGATAGGCGTCGAAATCCGCGATCGGCCGCGTGGCCACGCCGCTGTCCATGGCGGCCTTCGCGACGGCCGGCGCCAGCTCGACGATCAGGCGCGGATCGAATGGCTTGGGGATGATCTGGCTAGGACCGAAGCCGCCGGCCTGTTCGCCGAAAGCGCGAGCCACGACGTCGGACGGTTCCTTCCGCGCCAGCGCCGCGAGCGCCCGCACACAGGCGATCTTCATCTCATCGTTGACGGTCGTGGCCCCCACGTCCAGCGCGCCGCGGAAAATGTAAGGGAAGCAGAGGACGTTGTTGACCTGGTTGGGATAGTCGCTGCGCCCAGTCGCCATGATGGCGTCGTCGCGAACGCCCGCGACGTCCTCAGGCGTGATCTCGGGATTGGGATTGGCCAATGCGAAGATGAGCGGCCGGGCGGCCATCCGGGCCACCATCTCCGGCTTCAGGACGCCGGCCGCCGAGAGGCCCAGGAACACGTCGGCGCCGCCGATCACTTCGCCCAGGGTGCGGGCCTGCGTGTCGCGGGCATAGCGTTCCTTCCACGGGTCCATCAGCTCGTTGCGGCCCTTCCAGACCACGCCGGCAATGTCGGTGACCCACATGTTCTCGCGCGGCAGGCCGAGCTTCTCCAGCACGCCGAGACACGACAGGGCCGCCGCACCCGCGCCGGACACGACCAGCTTCACCTTGGCGATGTCCTTGCCAACCAGCGACAGCGCGTTGAACAAGGCGGCGCCGACGATGATGGCGGTGCCATGCTGGTCGTCGTGGAACACCGGGATCTTCATGCGCTCGCGCAGCTTCTGCTCGACGTAGAAGCATTCCGGAGCCTTGATGTCCTCGAGGTTGATGCCGCCGAAGGTCGGTTCGAGGGCCGCAACGATGTCCACGAGCTTGTCCTGGTCGAGTTCGGCCAGTTCGAGGTCGAAGACGTCGATGCCGGCGAACTTCTTGAAGAGGACGCCCTTGCCCTCCATCACCGGCTTGGCCGCCAGCGGCCCGATTGCCCCCAGCCCCAGCACGGCGGTGCCGTTGGTCACGACGGCGACCAGATTGGCACGGGAGGTGAGTTCCGCGGCCATCGCGGGATCGCGCACGATCTCGTTGCAGGCCGCGGCCACGCCGGGCGAATAGGCGAGCGAGAGGTCACGCTGGGTCGCCAGCGGCTTGGTCGGGACGACCTCGATCTTCCCGGGTCGGGGCAGGCGATGGTAACGGAGGGCGCTTTCGCTGAGATCATCGGCCAAAGCACTCTCCCGCCTGCAAACAAAAAGGGCCGCCCGTTGGCATCTGCCAACAGACGGCGACCTCTACCTTTTCGTTCGAACCGGCGATGGTGCGGCCAAGAAGACTCGAACTTCCACGCCTCGCGGCACTAGCACCTCAAGCTAGCGCGTCTACCAATTCCGCCATGGCCGCGCCGGTTCGATGGCGCGGGGGATACCAAATCGCCCCCCCAGTGGCAAGGCGGGCTTGCACGAAGGCCGGGAAGTGCCGATTTTGCCACAATGACCAGGCTCGAATGGCGCATCTCCGATGGCGCCGTCCCCTATGACGAGGCGCTCGCCGCCATGGAAGCGCGCGTCGCCGACATACGCGCCGGACGGGCGGGCGAAATGGTCTGGCTGCTGGAGCATCCGCCGCTCTACACGGCGGGCACCAGTGCCCGGACGCAGGACCTGCTGCAGCCGGCGCGTTTTCCCGTCCATGTCGCCGGGCGCGGCGGCCAGTACACCTATCATGGCCCCGGACAACGGGTGGCCTACGTGATGCTCGACCTCAGGGCGCGCCGCCAGGACGTCCGGCGTTACGTTTCCGACCTTGAGGAATGGACGATCCGCACGCTCGGCCGTTTCAACGTCAAGGCGGAGCGGCGGGAAGGCCGTGTCGGCGTCTGGGTCGTGCGGCCGGACAAGCCGCCGCTGCCCGACGGCAGCCCCCGCGAAGACAAGATCGCCGCTATCGGTGTGCGTATCCGCCACTGGGTGGCCTTCCATGGCATTTCGATCAACGTCGAGCCCGACCTGTCACACTATGCGGGCATCGTTCCCTGCGGAATCGCCGACCATGGAGTCACGTCGCTGGTGGATCTCGGCCTGCCGGTGACCCTGGCCGATCTCGACGCGGCGCTGGCCGAGACTTTCCAGGAAGTGTTCGGCGAAATCAGGCCGTCGGCTGCCGCGTAAAGCCTGCCGGAAGGACATCGAGGTCGACCGGTTCGACGTCGACCGCGTCCACCCGCGCGAGCGGCGGGCCGCGGCGGCAGGCTTCGATCATCCTGCCCACGGCGTCGTCGTCCCCGCCGATCAACGCCTCGACCGAGCCGTCGGTGCGGTTGCGCACCCAGCCGCTGAGGCCCAGTCGCTGGCCGGTGGCGACCGCCCAGTCTCGATAGCCGACGCCCTGGACCCGGCCGGTGATGGCGAGACGCGCCTGCAACGCCATCCGGCTCAGGCGAACTCGATGATCTTCTGGTCGACGCGCAAGCTGTCGCCGGCCTTGGCATGCAGCGTCTTCACCGTGCCATCGCGGGTCGCGCGCAGCACGTTCTCCATCTTCATCGCCTCGACCACGGCCAGCGCCTCGCCCGCCTTGATCTCCTGCCCTTCGCTCACCGCGACCGAGGCCAGGAGGCCTGGCATCGGTGACAGCAGGAACTTCGACGTATCCGGCGCCGCCTTGACCGGCATCAGCGCATAGAGCTCCGCCTGTCGCGGCGTCAGCACCAGCACATCGGCCTGCCCGCCCTCGTGCGTCAGGCGCCAGCCCGACCCCAGCGCGTCGATCTGCACCACGACCGGATGCTGGTCGACCTTGGCCTGCATCAGGGGCTCGCCCGGCGTCCAGTCGGATTCGATCTCGATTCGGCGGGCGTCGATGTCGACCGCGAATTCGAGGCCACCGCCACTCACCGACACCGGCATCGCCGTGCGGTTGAGCATGACGACGCGTTCGGACTGCGGCGCGCCCGCCCGATGGGCATGGATGCGATCCACCACCGCCGCGACCGCCGCGAGCACAGCCGGATCCTTCGGCGGCAGGTGTGCCGCGGTAAATCCGCCCTTGAACTCCTCGGCGATGAAGTTGGTGGTGAGGTTGCCGGCCCGGAACCTCGGGTGGGCCATCAGCGCGGCAAGGAACGGCACGTTGTGCGACACGCCGCGGACGTAGAACTCGTCCAGCGCGCGACGCATGCGGTCGATCGCCTCGTCGCGAGTCTTTCCGTGGGTGCAGAGCTTGGCGATCATCGGGTCGTAGAACATCGAGATCTCGCCGCCCTCATAGACGCCGGTATCGACGCGCACGTCGGGGCCGGCCTCGGGCTCGCGATACTTCACGAGGCGTCCCGTCGAGGGCAGGAAGTTGCGGAACGGGTCTTCGGCATAGAGACGTGCCTCGACCGCCCAGCCCTGCAGCTTCACGTCCTTCTGCTGGAACGGCAGCTTCGCGCCCGCCGCCACGCGGATCATCAGCTCGACCAGGTCGAGGCCGGTGATCAGCTCGGTCACCGGATGCTCGACCTGCAGGCGCGTGTTCATCTCAAGGAAGTAGAACTTGCGATTCTTGTCGACGATGAATTCGACGGTACCGGCGCTCTTGTATTTGACCGCCTTGGCCAGCGCCACGGCCTGCTCGCCCATCGCCTTGCGCGTCTTGGCGTCGAGGAACGGGCTCGGCGCCTCCTCGATCACCTTCTGGTGGCGGCGCTGGATCGAGCACTCGCGCTCCCAGAGATAGATGCAGTTGCCGTGGCCGTCGGCGATCAGCTGGATCTCGATGTGGCGCGGCTCCTCGACATACTTCTCGATGAACACGCGATCGTCGGCGAACGACGCCTTGGCCTCGTTGGTCGCCGAGCCGAAGCCTTCATGCGCTTCGGCATCGTTGTAGGCGATGCGCATGCCCTTGCCGCCGCCGCCGGCCGAGGCCTTGATCATGACGGGGTAGCCGATCTTCTGGGCGATCTTCACCGCCTCGTCGGCATTGGGGATTGCCGCCAGGTAGCCGGGCACGGTGCTGACGCCGGCCGCCTGAGCGAGCTTCTTGGACTCGATCTTGTCGCCCATGGCGTAGATGGCGTGGGCGTCGGGACCGATGAAGGCGATGCCGGCCTCGGCCAGCGCCTTCTGGAAGGCCTCCTTCTCGGACAGGAATCCGTAGCCCGGATGCACCGCCTGCGCGCCGGTCGCCTTGCAGGCCTCGACGATCTTGTCGATGAGCAGATAGGACTGCGCCGAGGGCGGCGGTCCGATCAGCACCGCCTCGTCCGCCTCGCGCACATGCAGCGCGTCGGCATCGGCTTCGGAATAGACCGCCACGGTCTTGATGCCGAGCCGCTTGCAGGTCCGGATGACGCGGCAGGCGATCTCGCCGCGGTTGGCGATCAGGATCTTGTCGAACAGCGGTTCGTCGGCGGCTGGCTTCACGCCTGGTGCCTTCTTCGCAACGGCGACGCTCTTGGGTGCTTTCTGGGGCATGCCCTTGGCGGCAACCTTGGCGACCTTCTTCTTGGCGGCCATGCTCACATTCCTTCTTTTCTGCGATCGAAGAAGCCCCTGGCCCACATTGTGTGAGCGCCGATCAGGGGCAACCAGACGATGAGGACCCAGAGCCACCACGGATACTGACGGCTCACGATGAAATTCAGCGGGATGATTACAAGCAGCGCGAGCAGCCCGACCATCAGGTGTTTGCGCACCATCCGGCCGCGCCTCATGCGCTCCTCGGGAGAGAGATGCACGGCGTCCCCGTCACAGAGGCACGTTGCCGTGCTTGCGCCACGGATTCTCGAGCTTCTTGGTCTCGAGCGTGGCCAGCGCCCGGCAGATTCGGCGGCGCGTGCCGTGCGGCATGATCACGTCGTCGATGAAGCCGCGATTGGCCGCCACGAACGGATTGGCGAACTTCTGGCGATATTCCTCGGTGCGCGCCGCGATCTTGGTGGCGTTGCCGACATCGGACCGGAAGATGATCTCGACCGCGCCCTTGGCGCCCATCACCGCGATCTCGGCGCCGGGCCAGGCATAGTTCACGTCGCCGCGCAGGTGCTTGGACGCCATCACGTCGTAGGCGCCGCCATAGGCCTTGCGGGTGATCACCGTGACCTTCGGCACGGTGGCCTCGGCATAGGCGTAGAGCAGCTTGGCGCCGTGCTTGATGATGCCGCCGAATTCCTGGGTCGTGCCCGGCAGGAAGCCCGGCACGTCGACGAAGGTGACGATCGGGATGTTGAAGGCGTCGCAGAAGCGCACGAAGCGCGCGGCCTTGCGCGAGCTGTCGATGTCGAGACAACCGGCCAGCACCATCGGCTGGTTGGCCACGAAGCCCACCGAGCGGCCGGCCATGCGGCCGAAGCCCACCACCATGTTGGCGGCCCATTCCGGAGACAGCTCGAAGAAATCGCCCTCGTCCACGACCTTCAGGATCAGCTCCTTGATGTCGTAGGGCTTGTTCGGATTCTCGGGCACCAGCGTGTCGAGCGAGAAATCGTCACGATCGATCGGATCGAGCGTCGCGCGGACCGGCGCCTTCTCGCGATTGTTCGAGGGCAGGAAGTCGACGAAGCGGCGAAGCTGCAGCAGCGCCTCGATGTCGTTCTCGTAGGCGAGGTCGGCGACGCCCGACTTCTGGGTGTGGGTGAGCGCGCCGCCCAGTTCCTCCTGCGTCACCGTCTCGTGCGTAACGGTCTTCACCACATCGGGACCGGTGACGAACATGTAGGAACTGTCCTTCACCATGAAGATGAAGTCGGTCATGGCCGGCGAATAGACGGCACCGCCGGCGCAGGGGCCCATGACCATCGAGATCTGCGGGATCACGCCCGACGCGAGCACGTTGCGCTGGAACACGTCGGCATAGCCCGCAAGCGAATCGACACCCTCCTGGATACGGGCGCCACCCGAATCGTTCAGGCCGAGCACCGGTGCGCCGACCTTCATGGCCATGTCCATGACCTTGCAGATCTTGGTGGCGTGCATACCAGACAGGGCGCCGCCGAACACGGTGAAATCCTGGCTGAAGACATAGACCAGACGGCCGTTGATCGTGCCATGGCCGGTGACCACGCCATCGCCCGGGATCTTCTGGTTCTCCATGCCGAAATCGATCGAGCGATGCTCGACGAACATGTCGTATTCCTCGAACGACCCGGGATCGAGGAGCGCATCGATGCGCTCGCGCGCCGTCAGCTTGCCCTTGGCGTGCTGCGCCTCGACGCGGCGCTCGCCGCCGCCCAGACGCGCCGCTGCCCGCCTGCGCTCGAGTTCTTCCAACATTTTCTGCATCTATATCTCCGGCCCTCAGTCAGTTTTCGGCCAATAACGCGATCACGTCTAGCGGAGGAATCGCTTCTCGTTTTCCTTCACCGTTCCCATTCCCTGCAAATCGAATACCGCGTCGACCGTGGCAATACTCGCCTCCACGCCATGAATTCCGCCGTCCTTGCGGATCTGGGCGAAGGTCGTCCGCATGGCGCCGACCGCAGCCCGGATCGCGTGGTTGCCCCAGATCAGCAGGCCGACCTTCCTGAGTTCGCGCACCCGCGCCACCGTCATCTGCGGATAGGCGGTCGGCACCAACGCGATCGGCACTTTGCCGTCCCACGCCGTGATGAAGGCCTCGATCTCGTCCGGGGTCTTCTGCTTGGAATGGACCAGGATCAGGTCGGCGCCTGCCGCTTCGTAGGCACGCGCGCGCTTCAATGCCTCGTCCTGGCCAAGGCCGGCGATCAGCGCCTCGGTGCGGGCCACGACGACGAGATCCGGATCACGCCGTGCCGAACGCGCCGCCTCGATCTTGCCCTGGAACTCCTCGATGCGGACCATGTCCTGGCGGCCGCCGGCGATCAGGCTGGTGACCTTGGGAAAGCTCTTGTCCTCCATCACGATCGCGCCGACACCGGCGCGCTCGTACTGCTCGACGGCATAGAGGACGTTGATGGCATTGCCGAAGCCTGTGTCGATGTCGGCCACCACCGGCAGGCCCGAGCGCTCGGCCATGGCGCGCGTCATGTCGAGATGCTGGGTCATCGACACGATGCTGACGTCAGGCACGCCATACAGGGCGGAGAGCTCGAAACCCGAGGCCCAGATCGCGTCGAAGCCCGCTTCCGCGGCAAGCATCGCCGACAATGGACTGTGGGCCGCCATCGCCTCGACGAGCCCCTTCTCGGCCATGACCGTCCGCAGCCTTGTGCCCGCTCCCATGATCCCTCTCAGCCGCGCAAACGCGCGTTTTCCAGCAATGAAAGAAAGCGGGCGCACGCCTCGATATCCCGGCGCACGCCTTCGCGATGCTTCTCCGCGAGCGGATCGTCGCCCCAGCGATCGACCTGATAAAGCTCGTCCATCTGGGCGGTGGCAAAGGCGCCGGCTGCATCGAGGCGCCCCTCCGACACCGCCAGCCCGATCACCACCGATCCCGCCGTGTGCGTGAGATTGTAGAGCGCCGACAGCGCCAGATCGCCGTGCGCCGACACCGCCTCGTGGAGCCGCGCTTTCGCCTCTTCGGGTTGATCTACGAAGCCGATACCGTCGGCGGTGACCAGCCGGGCGCCGTGACGCTCGGCCGCCCAGTCGAGCAAGGGCTGCCACAACTCCTGCTGCAGCTTTACCAGGCTCTCCGGCGCCGTCGCGCGATAACAGAGGAGATCCGAGCCCGCGTACTTGGCCGTATCGGCGATCACTTCGTCGCGCCGCGCCACGACGCGGTCGATGCCGGTCGCGGCAAGACGGGTGAGCGGCAAGTGCGTGGCATTGATCTCGGCCTTTTCGGGCACAGTGGCCCATTCGGCGGCGATCGCCTCGGCGAGTGCCCGCGTCGGCACCACCAGGATCGCCTTGGCCGGTGTCCGCATGGGCTTGCCATCGAGCAGGACGTGAAACCCGTCCCCGCCCTCTTCGACGCCCGTATCCTTGTAGAATCGCTTCATTCAGCTCCCGGTCAAATCATGATGCGGAACTCACCGTTCTCCTGTCGCATCGTGGCGTCGGGATTACACGCGGTGCGGGGCCGCCGACAAGACCGCGGTTAGCGGCCCTGACTGCGCTGCGGACCGGGGGTGTGCGCTGGCGGCGGCCGGGAGGCCCGCTGACGCACGTCCGACGTCGGCGCCGGCATCTGGGCCCGCAGACCGGGCCGCAGGGCCTCCACGCGAGGCGCCAGCAGGGCGCAGGCGTTGGCGCCGGCCTGCCGGCTCGCCTGCGCGACCTGTGCCACGAGGCTGGGAATCGGGCCGCCGCCGACCAGCAGCTTGGAGAGGTTGGGGTCGACCGCACTCGCCGTGGCCTTGCCCGCCCCGCCCTTGATGCGCATCGGCACGGCAAGCGCCGCGTTCTGAGGGTCGCGCGCCTCGGGCGCCAGGATGAACTCCCAGCCGTCGGTGCGCAGGTGGAAATAGCCACCGCCGACCAGCACGCCGCGCGGCGTGTCGACGACCAGGCGCCGGAGGTTGGCGACGCCACTGCTGACCTCGAAACGTCCGGCGATGCAGTTGAATCGCACGCCGGCATCGGTGCCGCCCAACAGCCGCTGCGTCTCCGGCGGCCAGTTGGCAAGCTGGCTCTGAGGCCACAGCCCCTTGCCCATGGCGACGTCGATCGAGCCGTTGGCGGTGTTCAGGGCATCGCGCGTCGTGCGGCCACCTCCGCGCAGGCGCAGGTCGACGTCGGCAACACCGTCCCGCAGTCCGAGATCGAGGCCGAGAAGGGTCGACAGCTCGCCCAGGGAGACACGGTTGGCCGTGGCCGTGAGCGTGGTCTGCCCGACGCGGCCCGCCGGGTCGTAGACGAGATCGACGCCGGCTGAACCGCCACCGACGGTCGCCGCAGCGCGAAAGGTGAAGCGCGTTTCGCCCGACGCCAACGTCACCGACGCGTTCTGCATCTTGGCACCGAGGCCCACGACCTCGCCCAGCCTCACCGTAACGGAGAGGGCCGACCGGCCGAGCCAGGTTGCGGAGAACGGCAGGGCTGGAATGAGGCGCGGCTGCTGCATCGGTGCCGTTGCGGGTGCCGCGGGCGCGGCGCTCGCGGGCGGCGCCTTCAGTTCCGACACGTCGAGGCGCGTTATGTCGGCATTCACGATGATGGTCGGCGTGCCCTTGCGGTCGACGCGGAACAGCGCCTCGCCGGCGGCCTCGCTCGAGCCGACCTTCAACGACGTGACCTCGACCTTGAAGCCGTTGCGCTGCGTTGAGGCCTTGCTGCTCATCGCATAGGGACCGCCCGCCGGAACGGGCAGGCGGATGTAGGGCCCGAACACCGAAACGTCGGGGCCTTCGGAATTGATCTGCAGCGACGTGCCCTTGGCGTTGATGCTGCCCTTGATCGAAATCCTGCCGCCGTTGAAGCCGCCCTGCAGATCGATGTTGCCGGGCAATCCTGCCATCCATCCGTTGAACGACCCGGCCGTGCCCGTGAGTTCCATCGGCACGCCCTGTGTCACCCCGAACCGTCCGTCGACCTGCAGCGTCTGGTTCGGTGCCGGCGACTTGAAGGTCGCATTCGCAATCTCGAGCGCGACGGGAGGCCGGCCGGCGCCTTCCGAGACGGTCAGGACCGAGTCGCGGACCTCGATGTTGTTGATCCACGGAAAAGCCGCGGAGGTGCGAAGCTTGAGCGAGCGGTTCTCGCCGGGATGCGGCCCGGATCCATCGGGCGGCGGCAGCATTTCCAGGTTGGAATCGCCCACCTCGTTGCGCTCGACCAGGATGTCGGCGCCCTCGAGAAGGATGCGCCCGATCTTGACCTCGCCCAGAAGCAGCGAGAACGGGTCGAGGAACAGCGTCATGCGGCGCACGCGCGCCAGCTCGGGCCGGGAACCCCACGCTGCGTTGGAGAGCGTGACGCCTTCGGCCACCATCGCCGGCTCGCTGCCGAGCTTGACGGACAGCGGCACGCGGGCGGCCAGTTCGCGCCCCGTGACCTTGCGGACCTGTTCGGTCATGCGCGCCTGATAGCGCGACAGGTCCCTGGTCGCGGCCCAGACGACGCCGACGACGGCGACGATCGGCACCGCCACCGCCGTGATCACCGCCACGCGCTTCCAGGGAATCCGCATCCCGTTCGATTCTCGCTCAAACCCCGTCCGTCGAAAAGCCAAATGCCTCGACGGTGCGGCGGAAGTGAGGTGGGGGCTCGGCCTGTGCCTTGAGTTCACCCTTGCCCGACGGATGCGGCAGCGACAGCCGGCGGGCGTGAAGATGGAGCCGGCGAGAATCGGCGACCGCCGCCAGCAGCGCTTCCTCCCCGCCGTACTTGCGGTCCCCGAGGATCGGGCAGCCGATGGCGGCGCAGTGAACGCGAAGCTGATGCGTCCGGCCGGTGCGCGGCCACAACGCCAGCAGGGCGGCGCGGTGGCCGGCCCGGTCGATCTCGCGGAAGTGCGTGAGCGCTTTCTGGCCGTTCTCCTCGTCGACCTGCATCAGTTCCCGGTCGAAGGCGCCCGGCCGCTTGGCCAGCGGCAGGTTGATCGCGCCCTCCTTCTTGGGCGGTACGCCGACGACGATGGCCCAGTAGAGCTTCTCCGTCTCGCGGTCCCGGAACGACTCGGCCAGCCGCTTGGCTGCCTGGCCCGTCCGCGCGATCAGCAACAGGCCGCTCGTGTCCTTGTCGAGCCGGTGGACCAGGCGCGGCCGCTGCTCGAAGCCGAAGCGCAGCGCATCCAGCATCCCGTCGATGTGCTTCTCCGTGCCGCTGCCGCCCTGCACCGCCAGCCCCGGCGGCTTGTTCAGCACGATCACGTGATCGTCGCGATGGATCACCATGCTCTGGATCTCGGCGGCGTCGCGGTCCGAAACGGTGGACGTCGATGTCGATGCCGCACTGGGCTTGGGCGGCGGCGAATTCGTCACACCCGGCGGCAGGCGGACCGACTGCCCCGGTTCGACCCGGTCCTTGCCCTCGGTCCGCTTGCCGTCGATCCGGACCTGGCCCGTGCGCAGGAGCTTCTGCAGCGCACCGTGGCTCAACTCGGGAAAGTGGCGCTGGAACCAGCGGTCGAGGCGCATTCCGGCTTCGTCGTCGGTGACGGCGCGAGTCTGGACCTGGGTCTGTCGGCTACCACCGGTCGCGGGGCTTTGGCTCATGGCGCACAAACTACGGGACAAGCTACACAGGGTCCATGGAATCGGTGTCCTTCGACACGCTGACGTTCGAACATCCGACGGCCTGCCGTCCGGCGCGAATCTCCGCGACCCTGCACATTCCCCACGAGAGGCCGGGTCCGGTGCCGTGCATGGTCATCCTGACCAGCAGCGCCGGCGTCCAGCGCCACCGTGAGCACTATTACGCCGACCTGCTGAACGCCGCCGGCGCCGCGGCGCTGATCGTCGACAGTTTCAGGAGTCGCGGCGTTCGCCGCACCGTGGCCGACCAGAGCCTCGTTTCGGCGGCCCAGATGGAGGGCGACGCCTTCGCGGCCCTCGCCCTGCTCCGCGCCGACCGCCGCATCGATCCGGCGCGGATCGGCATCATGGGCGTCTCCAAGGGTGGGGTGGTGACGCTCAATGCCGCCCTCGCCGTGCGCCAGCGCTGGCGACGCGACTTCCCGCACCTGTTCGACATCCACGTCGCTCTCTGCCCCGGCGCAACCGCCCAGCATCGCGACGCCACGACGCACGGACGGCCCATGTTCTTCATGCTGGCCGCCAAGGACGACTACACGCCGGCCGAACTGGCGATCGAATACGCCGAACGCATGCGCGCGGCCGGCAACGACCGGATCCGGGTGAAGGTCTATGGTGGCGCCCACCACGGATGGGAATCGCTGGGGCCCGTCTTCGACATCAAGGACGCCGAAAACTGGTCGTGCTGCCGCAACATCATCGAGGATGACGGCCGCCATTTCGTGCCCGCGCTGGGAATGGCGCTGGACGAGCCGGAGTTCCAGGCCTGGGCACGACGGCACTGCGTCACCCGCGGCGCCCGTGCGGGCGGCGGGACGGCCGATCTGAAGCAGCGTGCCAGCGCCGACCTGATTGCCTTCCTGGCCGTTCACGGATTCGTGCGCTGATGGACGAATCGGCCGATTCTCCTTATAATTGCGCTGTGAATCGATTGAATTTTTTCGCCGCTTTCCTGGCGTTCGCGCTCTCCTTTTCGGGAGCCTCCTCCTCCTACGCTTCGGGCGTCCTGTGGACCGGATCCGGCCCCGCGACGGCACGTGCCGAGGCCCTGCTGAAGGTGCTGCGCAGCGCCGGTGACCACGGGCTGGATCCCGCCTGGTACAACCTCGCCGAGGTCGAGAAAGCGATGGCACCGGGGGCCGATCCCAGCGCTGCCGAAGCCATGCTGACGGCCGCCTTCGTCGCCTATGCCAGCGACGTCTCGACCGGCCGCGTCCGTGCCAACCGGGTCGACAAGGAAATCGACATCATCCAGCGCAAGGCCGACAAGGCCGAGCTTCTGCAGGCGGCGGCCGACACGCCCAACTTCGCGGCCTATCTCGCCACGCTGCCGCCCAAGGGCGACTACCCGGCGCTGCAGAAGGCACTGGCGGCCTGGCGTGAGAAGAAGACCCGCACGACCTATACCGCCATGCCCGACGGCAGCGCGCTGAAGCCCGGCATGATCGATGCCCGGGTGCCCGTCCTGCGCAAGCGCCTGGCCGAACTCGACTTCACGGTGCCGCCGGCCGGCCCCGTCGCCGACCTCTACGACGAGCCGCTGGCCGGCGTGGTCAAGTCGTACCAGGAGATGAAGGGCCTGACCGTCGATGGCGTCATCGGCGCCAAGACGGTCCGGTCGCTCAACACCACGATCGACGAGCGCATCGAGCAGATCGTCGCCAACCTCGAGCGCCGCCGCTGGCTGCCGGAGGATCTCGGCAGCCGCTTCGTCTATGTAAACACCGGCGACTATTCGATGGTGTTCGTGAACGAGGGCAAGGTCGCCTTCCAGAGCCAGGTCATCGTCGGCACGCCGAAGGACCCGACGCCCGAGATTCAGTCGACCATGCGCGGCTTCCAGACCAACCCGTACTGGACGGTGCCGCCGTCGATCGCCGGCGAGGAGTATCTGCCGATGCTGCGGCGTAACCCCAACGCCCTGGCCAGCAACGGCTTCAAGATCTTCGCGAGCTGGAGCCACGACGAGGAGATCGATCCCAACACGATCGACTGGAGTTCCATCCATCCCAAGGCTTTCCCCTATCGCATCCGGCAGGATTCGGGCGCTTCGAACGCGCTGGGCTACATCTTCTTCCCGTTCAACAACAAGTACGGGATCTACATGCACGACACGGCGAGCCGCTGGCTGTTCACCGAGGGCAGCCGCAACTTCAGCCATGGCTGCATCCGCCTGCAGAACCCGCTCGACTTCGTCGAGAAGGTCTTCAACGGCAAGAACGGCTTCAGCAAGGACCGGGTCCAGCAGGTGATCAGGGACGGCCAGCAGGCCCACTACGCCTTCCCCGAGCCGATCACCCTCTACGTGACCTACAGGACCGTCAGCGCCAATCCCGACGGCGTGCCGACCTTCCGCGACGACGTCTACGGCCGCGACCGCCGGGTCGTGCGCGCGATGGCCAAGCCCTGAGGTCAAGAGGCTTCACCGGAGCGCACCGCTCCTCGAGCATCCCAACAAAGTCCTCACCCTTAGGAGCGAACGCAGTGAGCGTCTCGAAGGGTGGGCACGCGCGCCACGTCTGTAACCCATCCTTCGAGACGGTCGCTCCGCGACCTCCTCAGGATGAGGTGGTTAACTTGGGACGAAACGACTCAGATAAGACATGAGCGACACCGGAGTGGCGCGCTCAATTGAGTCGGCTCAGCGTTTCTTGTCCCTGAGCTTTTTCCAGTAATCGAGCCGCTTCACGATCTCGCGCTCGAAGCCGCGCTCGACGGGCTGATAGAACTCCTCCCGCGCCATGCCGTCAGGAAAGTAGTTCTGGCCGGAGAAACCGTCGGCGGCATTGTGGTCGTATTCGTAGCCCTTGCCGTAGCCAATCTCCTTCATGAGCTTGGTCGGCGCGTTCAGGATATGCATCGGCGGCGTCAGCGAGCCGTGTGTCTTGGCAGCGCGCTTGGCGGCACCGAAGGCGACATAGGCTGCGTTCGATTTGGGCGCGGTACCGAGATAGATCACCGCCTGCGCGATCGCCAACTCGCCTTCGGGCGAGCCCAGCCGCTCGTAGGTCTCCCACGCCGCCAGGGTCTGGGTCAGCGCCTGCGGATCGGCCATGCCGATATCCTCGACGGCAAAGCGCACCAGGCGGCGGGCGATGTACTTGGGATCCTCGCCGCCATCGAGCATGCGGGCGAACCAGTAGAGCGCGGCATCGACGTCGGACCCGCGCAGCGACTTGTGCAGCGCGCTGATCAGGTTGTAGTGCGCTTCCTGAGCCTTGTCGTAGAGCGGCGCGCGCTTCTGCAGGAGCGTCGCCAGCCGCGCCGGTGGTACCGGACCTTTGTCCTTCAGTTGCGCGAGCTGTTCGGCGAGGCCGATCATGTAACGGCCGTCACCGTCGGCCATGGCGAACAGGGCCTGGCGACCCGTCTCGTCGACCGGCAGCGTGCGGCCGATCGCCTCCTCGACCCTCGCCAGCAGCGTCGACAGCGCCGCATCGTCGAGACGGCGCAGGACCAGAACCTGACAGCGCGACAGGAGCGCGGCGTTCAGCTCGAAGGACGGGTTTTCGGTGGTGGCGCCTATCAGCGTGACCGTGCCGTCCTCGACATAGGGCAGGAAGCCGTCCTGCTGGGCGCGGTTGAAGCGATGGATTTCGTCGACGAAGAGCAAGGTGCCCTTGCCGTCCTTGCGGCGCTGGCGGGCCGCCTCGAACACGCGGCGCAGGTCGGCCACGCCCGAGAACACCGCCGACAGCGGCTCGAAGTGCAGGTCCACGGCCTCGGCAAGGAGCCGGGCGATGGTGGTCTTGCCGCAACCCGGCGGTCCCCAGAGGATCAGGGAGCCGAGCTTGCGGGCCTCGAGCATGCGGCCGAGCGGCCCCTCGGGCCCAAGCAGGTGATCCTGGCCCAAGATCTCGCCCAGCGCCTTGGGACGCAGGCGTTCGGCGAGCGGCGTCGGGGCGAGCGAGGCGAAGAGTTCAGCCGGCACGGCCCGACGCTTTCAGGCGTTCAGCGGAACTGGACGGGGAACACGACGCCGTCCCGGCCGACGCTGATGCTGTTGATGCCGCTGGCGACGCGCTTCTTGAGTTCGGCGACATTCTTCACCTCCTGGCCGTTGACCCCCAGGATCATGTCGCCGGGACGCACGAAGCGGCTGGCATAGGCGCCGGCCTTCACGTCGACGATGATGATGCCGGGACGCCATTCGGCGAGGCCCATCTCCTCGGCGACCGCCGGCGACAGGTTGACGACCGAGGCGCCGGACAGGGGTTGCCGGCCCTCGAGCAGCGACAGGTCGCGCGGCGGATCCTCGGGCGGCGCCGCGAGCTTCAGGTCCACGACCACTTCCTTGCCGCCGCGCATGACCTTGACCGGCACGACGGTACCGGGATTGAGCGTCGACAGCCTGAACCGCAATGCCGCTTCGTCGTCGATCGCCTGTTCGCGGATGCCGACGATCACGTCGTTGCGCTTCAGGCCAGCGGCCGCGCCCGGACCGCCGACGAAAACGTCCTTCACCACCAGGCCCGCTGGCCGCGACAGGCCGAAGCCCGCGGCGAGGTCGGGAGTTACGCGCTGCATGCTGACTCCCAGCCATGGCCGCACGATGCGGCCGCCCGTCGTGCCGGTCGAGATCATGCGCTCCACGATGTTGGAGGGCGTGGCGAAGCCGATGCCCACCGAGCCGCCGCTCTGCGAGTAGATCGCCGTGTTGATGCCGATCAGCCGGCCATCGAGCGCCACCAGCGCGCCGCCCGAATTGCCCGGATTGATGGCCGCGTCGGTCTGCAGGAAGAAGTTCGAATCGTTGATGCCGCCGGCGCTGCGCGCCACCGCCGAAACGATGCCACTGGTCACGGTCTGGTTCAGGCCGAACGGATTGCCGATCGCCAGCACCATGTCGCCCACTTCGATCGAATCGGAATCGCGCAGCTCGAGGAACGGGAACTTCTCGTCGGAGCCCTCGATGCGCAGCAGCGCCAGGTCGTAGCGTTCGTCCTGGGTGATGAGCTTGGCCTCGTACTCCCGGCGGTCGGCCAGCACGACACGGATCTCGTCGGCGCCCTTCACGACATGGGCGTTGGTGACGATCAGCCCGTCCGCGCCCACCAGCACGCCGGAACCCAGCGAGTTCTGTACCCGCTCGCCGCCCTGCTGGGGCATGCCGGGAAACGGGAAAGGCAGGCGGCGCTGCACCCGGGCGGTGGTGGTCGTGTAGATGTTGACCACGGCCGGGGACACGCGCTTGACCAGCGGCGCGAAGGAATAGGCGAGCTCGCTGCGCGAGTTCGGGAGCCCCTGCGCCATGGCGGCCGGGGACACGGAAGTCGCCACAACGCTTCCCACGAGAACCGCCGCCAGAACCAGCCGCCGCATCATTCAGACATCTCCTTGGTGCGCCCGGATTTGCGGATTCTCTTGCGGCAAATCAAGGGCGGATATCCGTTGGCATATCGATTGCTTGGTCCAGGCACAACACGCCAGCCATTGGCGCGAGAGGAAACCGGAGCGCTTCATGAAACTGACCCGCCGTACCGTCCTGGCCGCATCGGCCGCCACCCTGGGCTCCTCGCTGGCCGCCCCCGCCGTCAAGGCGAGCCCCGGCTGGCCGACCAAGCAGCCGATCAAGCTGATCGCCACCTTCCCGCCCGGCGGCACCGCCGACACGATTTCCCGCATCCTGGCGCCCAAGCTTTCGGCGGCACTCGGCACCCAGGTGGTGGTCGAGAACCGGCCCGGCGCCGGCGGAACGATCGGCTCGGACCTGGCCGCCAAGGCCGCGCCGGACGGCTATACGCTCGTGATTTCGCACGCCTCGCCGCTCGGCATCGCGCCCGGCATCTACCCCAAGCTGCCCTACAACGTGATCACCGACTTCACCCATGTGACCCTGATCGGCCATACGCCCAACGTCCTGATCGTGCCGGGCGATTCGCCCTACAAGACGCTGGCCGACTACATCGCCGCCGCCAAGGCCAAGCCCGACGAGATCGCCTTCGGCAGCTCGGGCATCGGTTCCAACACCCACCTGATGGGCGAACTGCTGGGCAGCCTGGCGGGCGTCAAGCTGAAGCACGTCCCCTATCGCGGCTCCGCGCCGTCGCTGCAGGACATGCTGGCCGGTGCCATCCCCTCGATGTTCGACCCGATCACGACCAACGTGCCGCACATCAACTCCGGCAAGGTCCGCCTGCTGGCGGTGAGTTCCGACAAGCGCCTCGACATGTATCCGAACGCCCCGACCTTCGCCGAGCAGGGTTTCCCCAAGCTCACGACCTCGACCTGGGTCGGCGTCTCCGGCCCCAAGGGCATGTCGCCCGACGTCGTGGCTCGGCTCTACGACGAGCTGCAGAAGGCCTACAAGGCGCCCGAGGTAGTCGAGCGCTTCAAGGAAGTGGTGCTGCTGCCCGGCGACAAGCCGATGACGCCGGCCGAGTACACGGCCTTTATCGGCGAGTTCGCCACCCTGTGGGCCGGCGTCAGCAAGTCGGCCGGAATCCAACTCGAACTGGGCTGATCAGTTCGCGAGCAAGCCTCGGGTTCGCGCAAAAAGACGCGTGAGCCCGAGCAGGGCGTCGATGTTCGGCGTGGGCACGCCCGTGCGCCGGCCGAGTTCGTGCACCACCGTCACGATGGCGTCGAGTTCGATCGGCCTGCCCCGCTCGGCATCGACCAGCATCGACGTCTTGAAGGCGCCGAGTTCGCGCGTGACGGCGTGGCGGGCTTCCGGGTCCTGGTCGATGGCGCAGCCGATCCTGGCGCCAACGGCCGAGGCTTCCAGCATGACGGCGGAGCAAAAGCCTCGGACCAGTGGGTCGTCGAGGATGCGATCGCCGGTGGCGCCCGTGATCGCCGACACCGGGTTCATCGTCATGTTGCCCCAGAGCTTGTACCAGATGTCGCGATGTATGCCGGGCGACGGAGTGACGTCGAAACCCGCCTTCGCGAGCAAGGCATGCAGTTGCGCCAGGCGCGCCGATCTTGACCCGTCCGGCTCCCCGATGATCAGCCCCATGCCATTGCGATGCTGAACCAAGCCGGGCTCGGTGGTGGCTGCGCTGAGATGGACGACACAGCCGATCACGTGGGATAGCGGGATCGCCCGTGAGAGCGCTCCGCCGGGATCTACGCTCTCCAGCGGCTGCTCGCCCAGGCCCTCGAGTCCATGCGAGAACCACCAGGGCACGCCATTCATGGCGGGCAGCACGATCGTATCCGGCCTGAGCAGAGGGCCGATCTGCGCCGCGATCGTCGCCAGGGCCGGCGCCTTGACGGCAATGACCACGAGATCCTGCGGGCCGAGTTCGCGCGCGACCGATGACGCGCGAGCCTTGCCCGTGACGAGCTTGTCACCCTGCCTGAGGCGCCAGCCGTGGGCGTTCAACGCTTCGAGCGTCTCGCCGCGCGCCAGAGCGCTCACGTCGGCCCCCGCATGTGCGGCGAGCCGCGCCCCGATCAAGCCGCCGATCGCGCCGGCCCCAACGATGCAAACCTTCATCTGGAGCTAGCCACAGCGCGAGTAGCCGCAGTTCAGGCACACGTCGCAGCCCTCCTGGTGGGTGAGAGCTGCGGCGCCACACTGGGGACACTGTCCCATCGAGGTGGCTGAACCGCCGCCGGCCGCAGGTTCCGGAGAGCCGTCCCGGCCGTTCGTGGCGAGGCGCATGCGCTCCTCGATCGCGTCGATCAACCGGGGCGATTCGGTGGGCGCCAGAAAGCCGATCTCGACCAGGTGGCGCTCGATCACACCGCCGATCGCGGCCAGCAGCGACGGCACGTAGCGGCCGCCCATCCACTGGCCGCCGCGCGGATCGAACACGGCCTTGAGTTCCTCGACGACGAACGAGACGTCGCCGCCGCGGCGGAACACCGCCGAGATCATGCGCGTGAGCGCCACCGTCCAGGCGTAATGCTCCATGTTCTTCGAGTTGATGAAGATCTCGAAGGGGCGACGGCGCCCGTCCTGCAACACGTCGTTGACGGTGATGTAGATGGCATGGTCGCTGCCCGGCCATTTGATCTTGTAGGTCCGGCCCGGAAGTTCCTCCGGCCGGTCGAGCGGCGGGGCGAGGTAGACCACGTCGCTGTCGCGCGGCGCCACCGCCGCGACCGGCTTCCCGGCTTCTGCCGGCTTCACCTCCAGCACCGCACCGGTCACGTCGTTGGGACGGTAGGTCGTGCAGCCCTTGCAGTTCTGCGCATAGGCCTCCTCATAGACGCCCTTGAAGGCGTCGAAGGAGATGTCTCGCGGCAGGTTGATGGTCTTGGAGATTGAGCTGTCGACATAGTCCTGCGCCGCGGCCTGCATCGCCAGATGATCGGCGGGAGTCAGGGTCTGGGCGTCGACGAAGACGTCCGACGGCGGCGCCTCGTTGCCCCTCAGCTCGCGCCAGACACGGAAGGCGTAGTCGTCGACGCTCTCCTCTCGCTTGGAGCCGTCGGGCTGCAGGACATGGCGCACGTAGCTGAAGGCGAAGATGGGCTCAATGCCGGAGGAGACGTTGTCGGCCAGCAGCGAGATCGTGCCGGTGGGCGCGATCGAGTTCAGCAGCGCGTTGCGGATGCCGTAGCGGCCGATCGCCGTCCGGGCCTCCTCGGGCAAGGCCTTGATCGTCTCACCCGCCAGATACTTGCCGCGCTCGTAGAGCGGGAAACTGCCCTTCTCGGCGGCAATGTCGGCCGACGCCATGTAGGAGAGACGCTGCACGGCGCCCAGCCATTCGCGCGTCAGCCGCACCGCCTCGGGCGAGCCATAGCGCACGCCACAGAAGATCAGCGCGTCGGCGAGGCCGGTCACGCCAAGCCCGATGCGCCGCTTGGCCTTGGCCTCCTTCTCCTGCTGCGGCAGCGGAAAGCGCGAGACGTCGATCACGTTGTCGAGCATGCGCACCGCAAGCGGCACCAGCCGCTCTAGCGCGTCCGCGTCGAGAGCGGCCTCGGGCATGAAGGGCGCCTTCACCAGCGCCGCGAGATTGATCGATCCCAGCAGGCAGGCGCCGTACGGCGGCAACGGCTGCTCACCGCAATTGTGGACGTAAAGCCCGTTGGCATCGAAGGCGTTGATGCCGGGAACCTGCGCATCGTAGACTTCGGCAACCCCGTCCTCGTCTACGCTGGCGATCTCCGCGACGAAGCGCTCGCGATTGAGGGCGCGGCGATAGTCGGCCAAGGCACCCTGTAGCCATACCACCTTGCTCCGGTCGGCAAACCCGATCCGTTCGGCAAACACGCCGACATTGTCGCCGGATATCACCAGCTCGTGTTGGGCCGCGCACTCGTAGAGTCTCTGCCCGCCCGCACCGTCGGGCATCGGACGCTGGCCGGCCGGTCGCCGGTCGCGGTAGATCGTGGTCGCGATGCCGAAGCGCAGCAGCATGCGCTGTACGCTTTCGAGCAGAGGAAGATCGCTTTGGCTCAGCCGGATGCTGATGCCCTTCGCCTGCGTGCCCTGCACCGACCCGTCGCTGTCGAACAGGCCACGCAACAGCCCGCGATGAAAAACCGATGAGGTCTTCTCCATCGCCGGCGTTACGGTCTTGTTGCCCGGCGAAAGGCCCATCGCCTCCGCAAGCGTCTTGACCGCAGCAAGCGAGAGTCGCCACTCGTTGCGCCCCTTTACTTCCATCCACCCAGTGAAGTCGGCGCGATGCGGCAAAGTCCGCGCCGCGGCCAGGGCCGCTTCCATCACACCTTCCGGGCTGATCGTCTGCGGACCGCCATGGGCGACCTGAGCGGGCTTCCAGACGCTGAGCACCGCCTTGTCCTGCTTAAGCGTGCCATCGCCCACCAGCAGGCCAAGCAGGTAGCCTTCCGCCTCGCTGTGACGCCCGCCCCAGTGCGGCGCGCTTCGATGATCGTGCAGGACGATCTGGTCGCCCGGCGCGAGATCACCGGCGGGCACCCATTCGAGGTCGCGGGACCAGCGCGTGAGACGGGTCACCTTCCGCACGAGATGGTCTGCCGTCAGGCGTAAATCGTGGCCGGCCTTGGTCCGCAGGCGTCGCACCTCTTTTGTGCCGGTCGCGAAGAAGCCGGCGTTGCCGCTGGCAAAAGCCTTGCCGTCCACCAAAGCCGTGAACGGCTGGCCAATGAGGTCGGACACCTGCCGCGGCCCATCGGCCGTATGGACCCAGGTCTCAGCGGTCACGCAGGGATTGGTCGCCTGGATGGTCTCGCAATAGCGCAGGTTGTTCCGCCGGTTCACGCGGTCGATGAAGATGACGCCGGGCTCGGCCACGTCGTAGGTGGCGCGCATGATGCGTTCCCACAACGCCTTAGCCTTCACCGTCCTGAAGGTCCTGCCGCCGAACACCAGCGGCCAGTCGGCATCCTCCCCGACCGCCTTCATGAAGGCGTCGGTGACCAGCACCGAGACGTTGAACATGCGCAGCCGCTTCGGGTCGCGCTTGGCGTCGATGAAGGCCTCGATGTCGGGATGGTCGCAGCGCAGGGTGGCCATCATGGCACCGCGCCGCGAGCCTGCGCTCATGATGGTGCGGCACATCGAGTCCCACACGTCCATGAACGAGAGCGGTCCCGACGCGTCGGCGCCGACGCCCACCACGGGCGCGCCTTGCGGGCGAAGGCTCGAGAAATCGTGCCCGATGCCGCCGCCCTGCTGCATGGTGAGGGCCGCCTCGCGCAGGTTCTCGAAGATACCCGACATGTCGTCGGCGATCGTGCCCATCACGAAACAGTTGAAGAGCGTGACCGTCCGCCCGGTGCCGGCGCCCGCCATCACCCGCCCGGCCGGCAGGAACTTGAAACCTGACAGCGCCTCGTGAAAACGGCCGGCCCAGAGCTCGGGATCGCGCTCAGGCGCCGCCAGCGCGCGTGCGACCCGCCACCAGGTCGCGTCGAGGTCGGCGTCCGGAGTCGCCGTCGCGCTGCCGCCGGGTGCACTCTTGAAGCGATACTTCATGTCCCAGATCCGCTGGGAGACGGGAGCCCATTCCATCCCGAAAAGCTAGGCCCAAGGCCCGTCGATATCAACAGATCGTTCTATTTTTGTTCGCGCCTGCGGGCTGCAGCAACGAGCCGGTTCGTCGCCCCCTCGATACGTTCGCGCAGGGTGACCATGAACACGTCGCGGCCGAGGCCCGGCGGGATCGCCGGCAGGATCTCCACGTCGATCACGCCCGGCGACTTGATGAACTTGCGGCGCCCCCAGAACAGGCCGGAGTTCAGCGCGACCGGAACGACGGGCACGCCGAGCTGCCGATAGAGCGCCGCCGTTCCCACCTGATAGGGCTTCTCGTCGCCGACGGCGACGCGAGTCCCCTCGGGGAAGATCAGGATCGACCGACCCTCTTCCAGCGTCGCCTTGGCCTGCTTCACCAGTCCGCGCAGCGCCTTGGCGCCGTCGCCGCGCTCGACGGCGATATTGCCCGCCCGCGCCATCGCCCAGCCGACGATCGGGATCAGGACCAGCTCGCGCTTCATCACGGTGGCGGCGCCGGGAAACAGGCGCGAGAAAGCCAGCGTCTCCCACGAGGACTGGTGCTTGCAGGCGAAAATCACCGGGCCCGTCGGCATGTTCTCGAGCCCGCTGACGCGGTGCGTCAGGCGGCAGGTGATCCGCAGCCACCACAGGCAGAAGTCGATCCACACCAGCGACCAGGCGACCACGAAGCGCCGCGGCATCAGCAGGATCGGCGAACCGCCGATGGCGAGAATCGTGGTGCCGGCATACCAGCCGACATTGAAGAAGAACGAGCGCAGCCGGAGGCCAATCATTTCAAAAGTATTCGCGAGCGACGTGTTGCTTGTATGCCAACTTGTAGTGGCCTAGTGTCGCTGCGCAAAGGACATCTGGTGGGGCATACCCCGCTCATCATGCAGCTTACCTGTTCCAATTGCGGCGCGCGATACGCCGTCGATCCCATGGCGATCGGCCCGGCGGGTCGCACTGTCCAGTGTGTCCGCTGCAGCCATCGCTGGTTCCAGAAACCCGAACTGCGGCCGGTCACCGAAAACCCGTCGGAAGCACCACCCGCGCCGGCCGTCACCGCGCCCGACATCGTCATCCGACCGTCGACTCCCGGCGCCGGCCTGCCCGCCCTGACCACGCCCCCGCCGACCCGGACGAGAAACTGGGGCACCTGGATCGCCTATGCGATCGTCCTGGTCGTGCTGCTGGGGGGCGCGGGCTATGCCTATCGCGACCAGATCAAGGCGCGGCTGCCGGCCTCCTGGCGGGCCCTGCTGCATCTCGACGCCGCGCGGGCGACGCCCGACGCGCCTCAGGTGGCGCAAGCGCATGTCGGGATCGACATGGCGACCACCAAGATCGATCTCATCGACGGGCGCTATGTCGTGCTGGGCGAGTTGATCAATACCGGCACCGCACCCGGCTCGACCCGCCGCCTCAAGCTGGTCTTCCGGGCGGGCGAGCAGGTCCTGGCCGAGCGCGCGATGCCGCTGGTCGAGGGGCCGATCGCGCCCGGCGCGCGCCGCAGCTTCAGCCTGCCGCTTGACGAGCCCCCCTCGGGTGCGACCAACATTGTGCCGACCGTCGACTAGCGCCCCACTGACGAGAGTTCACGTTGCCCGACCGCACCACGTCCGACCGTCCAGTCGTTTCGATCCGTTTCTCCGCCGCCGAGATCGCTTCGCGCGTCGAAGAGATGGCGACCGACCTTTCGGCCAAGCTCGCGTCCGACACGCTGGTGGTCTCCGTCCTGAAGGGCAGCTTCGTCTTCGCCGCCGACCTGATCCGCGCGCTGAGCCGCGCTGGCGCAGACTGGTCGATGGATTTCCTCACCCTGTCGAGCTACGGCAGCGGCACCGAGACGAGCGGCAACGTCCGTATCGTGCGCGACATCGTCGACGACGTGCGGGACCGCGACGTGCTGCTGGTCGACGACATCCTGGAATCGGGCCTGACGCTCAGCTTCGCCAAGAAGCTGCTGGACGAACGCGGTGCGCGGCGCGTCTCGATCTGCACCTTGCTCGACAAGCCCGCCAAGCGGCGCACCGATCTCAAGGCCGACTTCGTGGGTTTCGAGGCGGGCGACGAGTTCCTGGTCGGCTATGGCCTCGACTGGGCCCACCGCTTCCGCGGCCTGCCTTACATCGGCGTGGTCGAGAAGACCGCCGGGTAGAGCGCCCCGTTGTCATCCTTCGCTGCGTGCAGGATGACCGGGAACCTCCAAAAGGCCGTTTAAAAAGGTCTTGGAGAAGTATCGGCGCGCAATATTGTTGCGTAACCGGTCACCACGACACAGGGTCAAGGACCTGCGGCATTCTCTTCAATTGTTTCGTTTAATTCGTTTGTTTCGTTTATTCGCCGTGACTCCGACTTTTTCAACGGCCTGCTAATAGGTCTTCAGCAGCCGGTCGATGTATTCGAGCTCTTCCTTCGGACGCAGCTGGTCGCCGGCGCGGCGGCGCAGTTCATCGAGGATCTCGCGGCTGCGCTGGCGCTCCAGTTCGAGCGGCACCTTGTCGGAGCCGGAGTCGATCGCGTCGCCATAGTTGCCGTCGGACCGGCCCAGCGGGTCACGGTCCTCACTGCGGCGCTCGCGCTCCTCGATCTCGGCGATGTCCTGATTGTTGCCCGGACCGCGCTGCTGGCGCATCTGCTCGGCCATGTCGCCCATGCCCTGCTGAAGATTGTCCAGGGCCCGGCGCTGGGCGCGCGACGCCTCGCGCGGATCGCCGCGACGGAGCGCCTCCTCGGCCTCGCGCATCGAGCGCTCGGCCCGGCCCAGCGATTCCGGCATCTGCAGACCATTCTCGTCGAGCTTCTTCATGAAGTCGCCCAGCCGGCCACGCAGGCCTTCCTGCTGGCCGCGCTGCTGATCACCCCACTGACCCTGCCCCTGACCGGGTTGGCCCTGGCCCTGCTGTCCTTGGCCCTGCTGCCCCTGTTGTCCTTGCTGACCCTGTTGGCCCTGCTGGCCGCGCTGACCCTGCTGACCTTGCTGTCCCTGCTGACCGCGCTGGCCCTGCTGCTGGCGGCCTTCGCGCTCCGACTCGCCCAGCAACTGGTTCTGCCGGCGCGACAGCTGGTCGAGCTGGTTCATCATCTCGCGGCCCTGCTGGTTGCCCTGGCCCTGCTGGCCGCGCTGTCCCTGTTGCTGACGCTGCTGCTGGCCGTTGGGGTTCGCCATCATCGGGGTGGCGTTCTCCATCATCTTGCGCAGCTCCTCGAGCATGCGCTTGGCCTCTTCGCGCTGGCCGTTCTTCGCCATCTCGCGAATCTTGTCGAGCATCTTCTGCAGGTCGTCGCCGGTGATGGTGTTGTTCGGATCCATCTTCTCCGCCTGCTCTTCCATGCGGCGGCGCTCGTCGGGATCCTTCATCTTCTCGGCCAGCTCGCGCTGCCAGCGCGCCATCGCGTCGTAGAGCTGCTGGATCAGCTTCTCGATCTCCTCGTCACCGGCCTGGCGCTGCATGGCGTCCTGCAGTTCCTGGCGGGCCTGCTCGACGGCGCGCTCGGCGTCGGACGTGGCGCCGCTCTCGAGGCGCATGGCGAGATCCCAGAGGAGCTTCTGCGTGTCGTCGATCGTCTCCTTGTTGTCGTTCTGCGCGAGCCGCACGGAGCCGATGCGCAGGCCGAGCTGTACGACCGGATCCTCGCGATAGCTCGACGGATTGCCATGGATCATGCGCATGCCATCGGCGACATCGATGCGGTAGCCCTTGGGATCGCGGGTCAGCGCCTTGCGCAGCACGATCAGGGCCCGCGCCGTCGGATCATTGAACACCCGCTCGGGCAGCAGGAAGGTCTCGACCGAGCTGCGGCCCTTCTGGCCGAGCGCATCGGTCGCGAACAGCATCACCGTGACCTTGAGGCCGGCCCACGGATGGCTGGTCAGGTCGCGCACGAAGGTATCGGAAATCTTCTTGGCGTTGCCCGCGACCGGCAGGTCGATGCGCAGCACTTCCGGCTCCTCGTCGCTGCTCAGCGCATCGTCGCCCAGCACGCTGCCGTGCAGGCGCATCTGGAGCTGGACGCCGGTGATGCCGAAATCGTCGCCGGCGAGGTACTCGACCTTGGTCGACCACTTGTCGACACCGATCGGACGGGTGAAGTCGATGGTCGGGGCGAGGTCGGGAATGACGTGGAGCTTCCAGCGTGCCTGCTCGTCGCCGCGCGCCTGCAGCGTGATCTGCTTGCCCTCGGTAATGACCTCCTCGACCTGGTACTTGCCCTTGCTGACGGTCGAGAATTCGGTGGCCTTGCCGTCAACCAGGAGCTGGGGCGGCTTGCGGCCGCGCACGTCGTCGACGAAGCCGGCAATCTTGCTGCCGACAGGAACGCGCAGCACCTTCTCGGGATCGGCCATGTCCAGATAGACCGGCGGCTTGCCGGTATAGGCCGGCGGCGCGATCCACAGGTTGGCGACGACCGGCGGCGGCGGCGGGAAGGCCGGCGTCACGGCGGCCGCCATGCGGTCGCTGCGCCAGCCGCCCGCCACGGCGATCGCGACGACGAGGGCCAGGAGCGGCACGAAGCGCACGGCCCACTTATCGAGGCTGGCGAGGCCCGGATGGGCCGGCCGGTTGCTCAGGCTGGCCAGACGCTCGGCCTCGCGGCGACGATGGGCCTGCCAGAGGGCCACGGCCATCGGGTCGGCATTGCCGGCGGCCAGCTGGTCCTGCACGGCGACGAGCGGACGATGCGGAATGTCGCTGTCGCGCTCGAGCCGGCGGATCGACGCTTCCCGCGTGGGCCACGCGAAATCACGCAGGCGCCACCAGGCGAGACCGGCGAAGGCGATCGCGATGGCGGCCAGGATGCCGGTATGCACCCAGGGATCCAGGCCGGCGAAAAGGTCGAGATGGGCGGCGGCAACGAACAGCGCCACGAACGAAAGCAGCGGCACGAAGCGCGGCCACAGGCTTTCCCACGCCAGAGCCGCCCGCGCCAAACCGATCTTGCGTGCGAGCCCTGGGGCCGCGAGCGTCGGGGTGGTCTGGCTGGCGTCCATAGACGTCCTTTCGTTCAGGCCTTTTTCGGCTCCATCCAGGGCGGGAACCGCTCGGCGGAGATCATCTCTTCGACGGTGGGCCTCGGTCGCGTAACCGCAAACCTCGTGCCATCCACCATCACTTCGGGCGCCAGCGGACGGCTGTTGTAGCTGGAAGCCATCACCGCCCCATATGCGCCCGCCGACCGTACCATCACGAGGTCGCCCGCCGCCAGCGGCGGCAGATCACGATTCTGCGCAAGGAAGTCGCCGGATTCACAGATGGGGCCGACAATGTCGCAACGGATCGTGGCGGCATCGGGGCGTGGCTGGCGCACCGGCAGGATATCGTGCCAGGCCTCGTAGAGCGTGGGCCGGATGAGGTCGTTCATCGCCGCATCCACGATGACGAAAGTCTTGGCGGAGCCGGGCTTCACGAGGATGACCTCGCCCACCAGCACACCCGCCTCGCCGACCAGCCGGCGCCCCGGCTCGAAAGCCAGTTCGCAGCCCAGCCCCTCGGTCTCGCGCGCCACGACGGCCATGAACTCGGCGATCGAGGGCGGCTTCTCGTCGGCATAAACGATCCCCAGCCCGCCGCCGATATCGAACCGGTCGATCGTGTGGCCGTCCTGGCGGAGCTGCGCGATCAGCTCGCGCACCCGAACGATGGCGTCGCGGTAGGGCGTGAGCGACGTGAGCTGCGAGCCGATATGCATCGCCACGCCGACGACATTCAGGTTCGGCAGCCGGCCGGCCAGCGCGAAGGCCTCGCGCGCCAGGTCGATGTCGATGCCGAACTTGTTCTCCTTGCGGCCCGTCGTGATCTTGGCGTGCGTCCTGGCGTCGACGTCGGGATTCACGCGGATGGTGATGTCGGCCTTGAGGCCGAGCTGGCCCGCGACGGCGTTCAGCGTCTCCAGTTCGGCCGAACTCTCGACGTTGATCTGGCCGACGCCGGCTTCGAGTGCCGCCATCAGCTCCGACGGCTTCTTGCCGACGCCGGAATAGATGATGCGCTTCGCCGGAATGCCGGCCGCCAGCGCCCGCTTCATCTCGCCGACCGAGACGATGTCGGCACCGGCGCCCATCTCGCCGAACAGGCGGATGACGGCCAGGTTGCTGTTGGCCTTCATCGCGTAGGCGACGCTGGCGTTCATCCCCTTGATGGCGTCGGCGAACTCCTTCCAGCCGGCGCGCAGCGCCCCCGCGGAATAGCAGTAGAACGGCGTGCCGACCTGGGCCGCGATGGAGGCGAGCGCGACGCCCTCGGCATGCATCTCGCCATCCTTGTAAGCGAAGAAGCTCATATTCAGCGCCCCCCGCCCTTGCCCAGGAAGCGACGCCGCGCTTCGGCGACGGCGCGCACGACGTTTGAGGGCGCGGTGCCGCCCAGGCTCTTGCGGGCGTTGACCGAGGCCTCGACGGTCAGCACGCGGTAGACGCTGCGGTCGATCTTGGGCTCGACCGCCTGCATCTCGTCGAGCGACAGCTTGTCGAGGTCGATGCCCTTGTCCGCGGCGATGCCGACCAGACGCCCGGTGACGTGATGGGCCTGGCGGAACGGCAGGCCGACTTTGCGCACCAGCCAGTCGGCGAGGTCCGTCGCCACCGAATAGTCGGCGGAGGCCACGGCGCGCATGCGTTCCGGATTGGCCTTGAGGTCGCGGATCATGCCGGTCATCGCAGCGATCCCGAGTTCCAGCGA
The DNA here is from genome assembly GCA_947466085.1 of Rhodospirillales bacterium. Lineage (GTDB taxonomy): Bacteria > Pseudomonadota > Alphaproteobacteria > Reyranellales > Reyranellaceae > Reyranella. Next base: position 16,292 of record CANIEC010000013.1, on the reverse strand, counting down.
ATCGGCGGCGTCGAACAGCGGTTCCTTGTCCTCCTGCATGTCCTTGCCATAGGTCAGCGGCAGGCCCTTCAGGATGGTGCAGAGCGCCACGAAGGCGCCGACGATGCGGCCGACCTTGGCGCGCGTCAGCTCGGCGGCGTCGGGGTTGCGCTTCTGCGGCATGATCGAGCTGCCGGTCGTGAAGGCATCCGACAGGGCGATGAAGCGGAACGGCGCCGAGCACCAGATCACGATCTCCTCGGAGAGGCGCGACAGGTGCACGGCGGTGGTCGAGGCGGCGGCAATGAACTCGATCACGTAGTCGCGGTCGGACACGGCATCGAGCGAGTTGGCCATCGGCCGGTCAAAGCCCAGAGCCTTCGCGGTCTTGCGCGGATCGATGGGATGCGGCGAGCCTGCCAGCGCCGCGGCACCCAGCGGCGACTCGTTGAGACGCGCGCGGCAGTCGGCGAAGCGGCTGCGGTCGCGGCCGAACATCTCGACATAGGCCATCAGGTGATGGCCGAAGGTGATGGGCTGGGCCGTCTGCAGGTGGGTGAAGCCCGGCATGATGGTGGCCGAATATTCGTCGGCACGATCGATCAATGCGGCCTGCAGGTCGCGCAGCATCTCCTCGAATTTATCGATCGTGTCACGCACCCAGAGGCGCACGTCGAGCGCGATCTGGTCGTTGCGCGAGCGTGCGGTGTGCAACCGCCCGCCGGTCGGCCCGATGATGTCGGTCAGGCGCTGCTCGACGTTGAAATGGATGTCCTCGAGCTTGGTCGAGAACTTGAACTTGCCGCTCTCGATCTCGGCCTTGACCTGGGCCAGCCCGCGCTTGATGTCGCGGCCGTCCTTGGCTGTCAGGATGCCCTGGGCCACCAGCATGTCACAGTGGGCCACGGAGCCCGCGATGTCCTGCGCGTAGAGCCGCCGGTCGAAACCGATGGAGGCGTTGATCTTCTCCATGATTTCCGCGGGTCCGAGCTTGTAGCGGCCGCCCCACATCGTGTTGGAGCGACGATTGGCTGCTCGCGCAGTCGTGTTCTTCCGTGCCATGAATTCAGCCACATATGCTTTTAGGAACGCGGCTTATGGCACATCCTGTCCCCAATTTCCTCCTTGGCCGGCGCTACATTCTTTGCGGCGCCCTGGCGGCCGTCGCGCTCCCCGCCACAGCCACACCGAGCCTGGCAGGCGTCAAGCCGGACATGGCCAAGGGCGCCATGGAGCGCTTCAAGCTGGCGAAGACGCCGAAGGCCCTGCCGGACCTCGAGATCCAGAACGCCGACGACAAGCCGCTGAAGCTCAGTGACTTCAAGGGCAAGGTCGTTCTGCTGAACTTCTGGGCGACCTGGTGTGCGCCCTGCGTCAAGGAAATGCCGAGCCTCGACCGGCTGCAGGCCGCGTTCCCGAAGGACAAATTCCTGATCGTGCCGCTGTCCATCGATGGCCCGACCAAGCCGAAGGTCGCGCCCTTCTACAAGGACCAGAAGCTCACCAACCTCGGCATCTATTTCGACAAGGGCCGCAAGACCATGCAGGGTCTCGACGTCACCCTGCTGCCGACCTCCATCCTGGTCGATGCCCAGGGCCGGGAGCTCGGCCGCATCGAGGGCGACGCCGACTGGGACATGCCCGAATCGATCGCCCTGATGAAGGCGGCGATGGGCAAGGCCAAGGGCTGAAGGGACACCCGCTCGCGCTGCCTTCGTGCATAATGCGGCAGACATGACGCCGCCTCCCGCGCCCTCCGACGCCGTTGCCATCGAACTCAATGCGGTGCTGGTCGCCCTGACCGCGAACCAGCCGCTGGTGCTCACCCTTGAAGACGGCACGCTCCTGCCGTCGGGCCCCTTCGCCACCGAGCATCCGACGCTTCAGAGCGGCCTGCGGGCCTGGGTCGAGCGGCAGACAAATCATCCGCTGGGCTATGTCGAGCAGCTCTACACCTTTGCCGACCGCAACCGTCCAGGCTCCGACGGATGCCAGCGCGTCGTGTCGATCAGCTATCTCGGCCTCACCCGCGAACGCCTGTCGGCCGGCGCGCGCGATCCGGAATGGCGGAGCTGGTACCGATATTTCCCCTGGGAGGACTGGCGGGCCGGCCCGTCACCGCTGATCGCCCAAACGATCCTGCCGAAACTCACGACATGGGCGGAGGCCGGCGGTGACGCGACGAGCCGGCGGGAGCGGCAGCAGCGGGTTGAGGTGAGCTTCGGCGACGGCGCCGAAACCTGGAACGAGGACCTGGTCCTGCAGCGCTACGAGCTACTCTACGAGGCAGGCCTGGTGCCCGAGGCGAAACAGCCCGCCGCCGATCCCGTACCAGGGATGCCGATGCGCCACGACCATCGCCGGATCCTCGCGACCGGCATCGCGCGGCTGCGGGCCAAGATCAAATACCGACCGGTCTTCTTCGAGCTGATGCCGCCCGAATTCACGCTGCTGCAGCTCCAGCGCACCGTCGAGGCGCTGGCCGGCCGGCCGATGCACAAGCAGAACTTCCGCCGGCTGATCGACGCGCACGGGCTGGTCGAGCCGACGGGCGCGTCGAGCGCGGAAGCGCGCGGCCGTCCGGCAAAGCTGTTCCGCTTCCGCCGCGAGGTGGTCCTCGAACGCGCCGTGCTGGGCAGCAAGCTCCCCCTCTCCCGCCCCATCTGAAGCCTTGACGATTTTAATGCTCATTCTTAGTATAAGTAAATAATACTCCCATTGAGCATTATCGAGGTGTCAGATGTCGCTCTCCGCTTCGCCCGACCTGATGGCCCGCACGGCCCCGCTCTATGACCGCGTGAAATCGGTGATCCCGTCGATCGAATGGCCGGCCTTCGCCGAGGACATCGACGCCATCCTGGCGCTGAAGCGCGAACGGGACGCCGTGATCCTGGCCCACAACTACCAGACGCCCGAGATCTTCCATTGCGTGGCCGACATCGTCGGCGACAGCCTGGCGCTGGCCCGCGAGGCCATGAAGGTCGATGCCGGGGTGATCGTCCTGGCCGGCGTCCATTTCATGGCCGAGACGGCCAAGCTCCTCAATCCGGCCAAGCGCGTGCTGATCCCCGACCTCGATGCCGGCTGCTCGCTCGCCGCCTCGATCACCGCCGCCGACGTCCGGCTGCTGCGCCAACGCTATCCCGGCGTGCCCGTCGTCACCTACGTGAACACGTCGGCCGCCGTGAAGGCCGAGAGCGACATCTGCTGCACCTCCGGCAATGCCAGGAAGATCGTCGAGAGCCTCGGCGTCCCGAAAGTCATCATGCTGCCCGACGAGTATCTGGCGCAGAACATCGCCGCCGAAACCGGCGTCGAGATCGTCACCTGGGCCGGCCATTGCGAGGTTCACGAGCGCTTCACGGCGCAGGACATCCGGCAACTGCGCGCCAGTCATCCCGGCATCGTCGTGCTGGCCCATCCGGAATGCCCGCCCGAGGTCGTGGGCGAATCGGACTTCACCGGCTCGACCGCGGCCATGATCGACTATGTCGACGCCAAGCGGCCGGCACGGGTGGTCCTCGTGACCGAATGCTCGATGAGCGACAACGTCGCCGTCCAGCATCCCGAGGTCGAGTTCATCCGGCCGTGCAACCTCTGCCCGCACATGAAGCAGATCACCTTGCCGAAGATCCGCCGGACGCTGGAGACGATGCGCCACGAAGTGACGATCGATCCCACCGTGGCCGCGCCGGCCCGGCGGGCCGTCGAACGCATGCTGGAAATCTGAGGCCCATGATGACCATCCCCCCTCTGCCCGACCTCCTCGTCGAACCGGTGGTGCGTGCCGCCCTCCTGGAGGATCTCGGCCGCGCCGGCGACCTCACCACGGATGCCATCGTGCCGGCGACCGCGCGCGCGAGAACCGCACTCGTCGCACGCCAGCGCGGCGTCGTTGCAGGGCTCGACGCGGCGTCGATGGCGTTCCGGCTGGTCGACCCTTCGATCGAGATCGCGATCGCACGGCCCGACGGCACGCCGCTCGCGCCCGGCGACCGCATCGCCACCATCGCCGGCCCGGCGCGGGGCATGCTGACCGCCGAACGGGTCGCGCTGAACTTCCTCGGGCATCTCAGCGGCGTGGCCAGCGGCGCGGCCACGCTGGTCGAGGCCGTGCGCGGCCACAAGGCGCGTATCTGCTGCACCCGCAAGACGATTCCCGGGCTGCGCGCCCTGCAGAAGTACGCCGTGCGCGTGGGCGGCGGCATGAACCACCGCTTCGGCCTCGACGACGGCGTCCTCATCAAGGACAACCATGTCGCCGTGGCCGGCGGCATCCGGCCGGCGATCCTCGCCGCCCGACGCGGCGTCGGTCATCTCGTCAAGATCGAAGTCGAGGTCGATACGCTGGATCAGCTCGAGGAAGCCCTGGCGACCGGCGTCGATGCCGTCCTGCTCGACAACATGACGCCCGGGCAGCTCGCCACCGCGGTTCGCATGATCGACGGCCGCGCCCTCGCCGAGGCCTCCGGCCGCATCACGCCGCAGACGGCGCCGGCCATCGCAGCCAGCGGCGTCGACCTGATCTCGGCCGGCTGGCTGACGCACAGTGCCGGCGTCCTCGACATCGGCCTGGACTGGCAGACCTAAAATCCTTTCGCGCGGAATAGGTCCACTTTCCTCCCCATTCAAATGGGGAGGTGTCGGCGTCATCGCCGACGGAGGGGTCAGGGACGACCGTTCGTTCTTCGGCGCTCTCGGACATTGCAAGCAATGTCCTGTCGCTAAACGGGCTGAGCTCCGCTCAGCCCATCAGTTGCTGACTTCGCAGTGCTTGCCCATTTCCTTGCAGACCCGCAGCACCGCCTGGACGACCAGCGACGACGTCGAGCTCTCGCCCGCGCTGGCATGGCCCGCGATCATGAGTTGGGAGACGTCGTCGTTGAACGGGACGACGTTCAGCGTGGCGGTTCGGTCGCCCTCGGCGATCTGGATGCGGCGCGCCCCGGGATCCTGCATCAGGATTCGGACCGAGGGATTCTTCCGCGCGAGGTCGAGCGCGGTCGAGAAGATCTTGTCGGCATGGGCATCGAGCAGGACCGTCGCGAAATCGTAGCCGGCACGACCGTCCTGCTGGCCGCCTTCGGTCATCTGGTGGATGCGGCCCAGCGCCTTGCGGGCGACGAACACCCATTGCGCCTCGGCAGGTGCGAAGGGCAGCGCCAGGCTGGCGAGCACGGCGACCGCGACGAAAGGCTTGATGAACTGGCGCATGCAACGACTCCCTTTTGGGAGCGGCATTTTACGTGAGTGTCGCCAGCGATGAAGCCGAGAATGGCGCCAGATCGCCGAAGCGTCCCTCGCGCACCTTGGTCGCCCAGTGCGGATCGGCCAGCAAGGCGCGGCCGACCGCCACGAGGTCGAATTCCTCGCGCTCCAGCCGGGCTTCCAGCTCGCCGAGATCGCCGATTTCGGAATCCTCGCGCGTCCGGAACGTCTGCACGAAATCCGCCCCCTTGAGGCCGACCGAGCCCACGGTGATGGTGGGCTTGCCGGTGAGCTTCTTGGTCCAGCCCGCGAGGTTGAGCGTCGAGCCCTCGAACTCGGGCTCCCAGAAGCGGCGTGTCGAGCAATGGAAGATGTCGGTGCCGGCCGCCGTCAGCGGCTCGAGGAAGCGCGCCAGTTCGTCCGGCGTCAGCGCCAGGCGCGCCGTGAAGTCCTGCTGCTTCCACTGCGAGAAGCGGAAGATGATGGGATAGGCCTCGCCCACCCGCGCCCGGATCGCCTTCACGATCTCGGCCGCGAAGTGCGTGCGCTGGACGAAGTCGCCGCCCCACGCGTCGCTGCGCTTGTTCGCGCCCTCCCAGAAGAACTGGTCGATCAGGTAGCCGTGCGCGCCATGGATCTCGACGGCATCGAAGCCGATCTCCTGCGCGACACCGGCGGCCCTTGCGAAGGCGTCGATCGTGTCGGCGATGTCGGCCTCGCTCATCGCCGGACCGACCTGCTTGCCGGACGCGGACAGGCCGGACGGGCCGTCCGACGGCGCCTCGGGATGATGGCCCGTCCCCGTCTTGCGCATCATGCCCTGGTGCCAGAGCTGCGGCGCGATCTTGCCGCCGGCGCCATGCACTTCCTCGACCACGCGCCGCCAGCCCGCGAGACTGGCCGGCGAATGGAAATCCGGGACGCTGGTGTCGTTGGAGGCGGCCGGCCGATCGACGGTGGTGCCTTCGGTAATGATGAGGCCGACGCCGCCTTCGGCCCGGCGGCGATAATAGGCTGCGACGTCGGCACCCGGGATGCTGTCGGGGCTCTTGGAGCGCGTCATCGGCGCCATCACCACACGGTTTGCGAGCGACAGCGACTTGGTGGCGAAGGGTCGGAAGACCGGGCTGGTCATGGACGTCTCGCTTGCGAAAAATCTACGTCGCCGTAGGGATAGAAGTTCTTCAGATCGACGTAGCGATAGGGCAATCCGTCGAGCCGCACGGTGCCGAGGAAGGGCTCGACCGGCTCGACCAGCAGGATGGTCCTGGCGAAGCCGCTGTCGTCGAAGCCGCGGCGGAAGTGCACACGCGACTTGATGGCAATCGCCTTGAATTGCGCGAGGTCGAAGGCGGGGCCCGCGAGTTCCGACGGCTCGACGATCTGGGTGAGATAGCGGCTGATGACCACGACGTTGCCGCGACCGAAGCCGACGCTCACCCACAGGGCGCCATGGGCTTCGTGCGCGCCCACTACGGTGCCGGTGATGCGCACCGGCCGGCCGGCGGATTCGTCGGCGAGGCCACCGATCTCGCGGTCGAACTTGTCACCGACCTTCACGCCCTCGGCCTTCAACTCATCGATAACCTTGGCATCGGCGATGGTGGCGATCAGCACGTCCGACAGATCCTGCGCGATCACTTCCTTCAGGATCCAGGTCGCGTAGCCCGACCGGTCGCTGTGGTCGGCCAGCACGACCGGCGTCTCGCCGCGCGCCATCGCCTCCTTGGCGAGCCTGACACCCTCGGGAATTGGATGAACCTTCGCAGTGTTGAGCAGGGCTTCGCGGCGGCGCCAGGCCCAGGACGACATGTCGTCGGCGACCTTCTGGGCCAGCGCGGCATTGCCGTTTGTCATCACCTGGAAGGTCAGGCCGACATCGGGCACGTCGGCGAAGGGGAAGCCGAAGAAGACGTTCACGTAGACGTCGGGCTCGCGCGCTTCCCAGACGAGGGCGCGCTGCACCAGGTCCATCCACGGCGAGGCGCCGGTCCATTGCAGCACGGTCGGCGTGATGATCGGCACCTTCACCGTTACCGTGGCGGGCACGTAATCGCCGCGGATCGCGCGCACCAGCATGCGCGCCGCGCGCTCGCCCTGGAGGTGGCTGTCGTAATGCGGGAAGTATTTGACGGTGAAGGCCATGTCGGCCTGGGCCAGGAACTCGGCATCCTCGTTGCCGTGCGGATCGAAGGTGCCGACGATGAAGGCCTTGCGCCCGACCACCTCGCGGACGCGGCGGGCGATATCGGCCTCCGGCCGCGCGACGCCGCGCACGCCCATCGCCCCGTGCAGGCTGAGATAGACGCCGTCGAACGGCCCCTGCTCCTTCAGGCCGGCAACCATCCGGCCGAGGAAGGTCTCGTAGGCTTCCTGGGTGATCCAGCCCGAACCGGTGCCGGTGCGCGGCCAGAGCGGCGATTCGATGCCGACCAGTTCGACACCGTCATACTCGCGCGCCACCTTCACGAACCCGCCCATGTAGGACCTGGGATCGTGCGCCAGAAGCTTTTCGCCGCTGGCGGGTGAGCCGGGGTAGGTGAAATCCGCGAGCGTCGTGTCGTTCGGAAGGAACGTCACCGTCTCATGGGCGAAATGCAGGACGGCGATACGCATCGGCGCCGCCCGCCTTCCCTAGCGCGTGGGAACCGGGCGCTCGCCGGAATAGTCGTAGAAGCCGCGCTTGACCTTGCGGCCGATCCAGCCGGCCTCGACATACTTCACGAGCAGCGGGCACGGCCGGTACTTCGAATCGGCCAGACCCTCATGCAGCACCTGCATCACCGAGAGGCAGGTATCGAGGCCGATGAAGTCGGCCAGTTCGAGCGGGCCCATCGGATGGTTGGCTCCGAGCTTCATGCCGGTGTCGATCGCCTCGACGTTGCCGACGCCCTCGTAGAGCGCATAGACCGCCTCGTTGATCATCGGCAGCAGGATGCGGTTCACGATGAAGGCCGGGAAGTCCTCGGCATTGACCGGCTTCTTGTCCAGCTTGACCACGACCTCGCGCACCGTGCGGAAGGTCTCCTCCTCCGTGGCGATGCCGCGGATCAACTCGACCAGCCCCATCAGCGGGACCGGGTTCATGAAGTGCATGCCCATGAACTTGCCGGGCCGGTCGGTGACGGCGGCAAGCCTCGTCACCGAAATCGACGAGGTGTTGGTCGCGAGCAGGACGTTGGCCGGCAGGCCCTCGCAGACCTTCTTGAAGATCTCGCGCTTCACCGCCTCGTTCTCGGTCGCCGCCTCGACGATCAGATCGCAGTCGGCGAAGGCCTTGTAGTCCGTGGCGGTCGAGATCCGGTTGAGCGCCGAGTCCTTGTCTTCCGGACGGATCATGCCGCGGCCGATCTGCCGGTCCATGTTGCGTCCGATTGCATCGAGACCCTTGTCGAGATGGGCCTGGTCGACATCCGCGAGACGGATGTCGAAGCCCTTCAACGCGCAGACATGGGCGATGCCGCTGCCCATCTGGCCGGCACCGATGACTCCGATGCGCTTGATCATGATGGGTACCCTCGGGTTACTTTACTTTTTCTCGATCGCGGCGGTGAGCTCGGGAACGAGCTGGAAGAGATCGCCCACAAGCCCGTAGTCGGCCACCTGGAAGATCGGGGCTTCCTCGTCCTTGTTGATCGCGACGATCGTCTTGCTGTCCTTCATGCCGGCGAGATGCTGGATGGCGCCGGAGATGCCGATGGCGATGTAGAGGTCGGGCGCGACCACCTTGCCGGTCTGGCCGACCTGGTAGTCGTTCGGCACGTAACCTGCGTCGACCGCGGCGCGGCTGGCGCCGAGACCGGCGCCGAGCTTGTCGGCCAGGGTCTCGAGCATCTTGAAGTTCTCGCCGCTCTGCAGGCCGCGACCGCCGCTGACGACGATCTTGGCGCTGGTCAGTTCGGGACGCTCGCTCTTGGAGAGCTCGGCGCCGGCGAAGGACGAAAGGCCCGCGCTTCCCGTGCCCGCGATCTGCTCGATCGCGGCCGAACCGCCGCCGACCGCCGCCTTGAAGTTGGTCGGCCGCACGGTGACGATCTTGATCTTGTCGGCTGTCTGCACGGTGGCCATCGCGTTACCGGCATAGATCGGACGCACGAAGGTGTCGGGCGAGACGACCTGGATCGCCTCGGAGACCTGCGCGACATCGAGCAGGGCCGCGACGCGCGGGGCGATGTTCTTGCCGACCGAGTCGGCGGCCATCACGACGTGGCTGTAGTTCGGCGCGAGCTTGACGACGAGCGGCGCGATGTCCTCGGCCAGCCAGTTGGCATAGGCCGCATCCTCGGCCTGAAGCACCTTGGCGACACCCTGGATCGCGGCCGCCGACTGGGCGGCCTCGCCGGCATTGCTGCCGGCCACCAGCACATGGACCTCGGGGCCCATCTGGCCCGCGGCGGCTACGGCGTTGGCGACATTGGCGCGAACGGTCTTGCCGTCATGCGCGGCGACAACGAGGACGGCCATCTCAGATCACTCCCGCTTCGTTGCGCAGCTTCTCGACCAGCTCCGCGACGGTCTTCACCTTGATGCCCGACTTGCGCTTGGGCGGCTCCTCGACCTTCAGCGTCTTGAGGCGCGGCGCGACGTCGACACCCAGCGCATCCGGCGCCAGCGTCTCGATCGGCTTCTTCTTCGCCTTCATGATGTTGGGGAGCGAGGCGTAGCGCGGCTCGTTCAGGCGCAGGTCGGTGGTGATCACCGCCGGCATCTTGATCTTGATGTTCTCGAGGCCGCCGTCGACCTCGCGCTTCACCTCGACCGTGCCGTCGGCGACGTTCAGCTTGTTCGCGAAGGTGCCGACCGACCAGCCGAGCAGCGCGGCCAGCATCTGGCCGGTCTGGTTGGAGTCGTCGTCGATCGCCTGCTTGCCGACGATCACGAGGCCGGGCTGTTCCTTGTCGACCACGGCCTTCAGCAGCTTGGCGACGGCCAGCGGCTGGAGCTCGGCGTCGCTCTGCACCAGGATGCCGCGGTCGGCACCCATGGCGAGCGCGGTGCGGATCGTCTCCTGGCACTGGGCCGGTCCGGCGGAGAAGGCGATGACTTCAGTCGCAGCGCCCTTCTCTTTCATGCGGATCGCCTCTTCCACGGCGATCTCATCGAAGGGATTCATGGACATCTTGACGTTAGCCGTCTCGACACCCGTGTTGTCGGCCTTGACGCGGATCTTGACGTTGTAGTCGATGACCCGCTTGACCGCGACCAGCACTTTCATCGCGTTGCGCCTATCGGTGAGTTGCGGCCGGACTGACCCGTCCGGCGAAGGGGTTTTCGTGTAGGGGTGTTGAGCCGATCATGTCAAGGCTATGGCGCACTGCACAAGACCGCAGGGTGGAAGCTTTTTTCCCAGTTTTTCAACAGCTTGCCGGCTAGCGTGCGCCGCCCGGCACCCACAGCACATCTGCCGTGCCATTGTCGTTGAGCCGCCGGCCCAGCACGAACAGGTGATCCGACAGGCGATTGATGTACTTGATCGCCTCAGGGTTGATCTCCTGCTCGGCCGCCAGGTGCGTCATGCAGCGCTCGGCGCGCCGCGCCACCGTCCGGGCGAGATGCAGCCACGAGGCGGCTTCGCTGCCGCCGGGCAGGATGAAGGACTTGAGCGGCTGCAACTCGGCGTTCATCGCATCGATTTCGTGTTCGAGGCGTTCGACCTGCGAGGCCACGATGCGCAGCGCCTGCTCGTCGCGCTTCGTCTTGCCTTCGGGCGTGCAAAGATCGGCGCCGAGATCGAACAGGTCGTTCTGGATGCGCGCCAGCATCGCATCGGCTTCGGCAAGGCGGGGATCGCTGCCGCCCGCACGCGCGATGGCGCAGCGCGCCAGGCCGATCACCGAATTGGCCTCGTCGGTCGTGCCGTAGGCTTCGACGCGGATGTCGTGCTTGGCGACGCGCTCGCCGCGGCCCAGCGACGTCATGCCGGTGTCGCCGCCGCGCGTGTAGATGCGGTTGAGGGTGACGGCCATGGGCTAGCTCCTGCTCGCGAAGTACCAAAGAAGAATCAGCACGACGGTGAGGAGCTGCAGTCGCACGCGCCACCACATCATGCGGTTGCTGCGGCGGCTGCCCTCGATGTTGCCGTCCTGGTTGCGACTCATGTTGATCAAGCCGGCGAACAGCGTGCCGAGCGTCGCGAACGCAGACACCAGCACGAGGACGAAAAGAATGTTGGCGAGAGTCATAGGGGCTTATCCCGCATTGTGCCGGCCCGCGCCAGTACGGGCCCCCGCCCAGGGTCGTGCAGCGCGCGAGGCTGCCGTGCCGGTGGCGAGGCGGAAGATCGTCTCGGCCGTCTGCTCGGCCGACCACAGCGCCGCATGGACCGTGCCGTACTCCACCGGCTCGGTCGCTTCGCCCGCAAAGAACACGCGATTTCCCAGCGGTCGCGCATGCTCGGTGCAGTCGTCGGGGTCGCTGCCGACGCCTGGATAGGAATAGCCGCCGCGCGACCAGGGATCGCTCAGCCAGCGCGGGAAGACCATCGCCTCGGGCTCGGGAATGCCGTCGCCGAACATCGCGCGCAGGGATCGCATGGCAACGCCCATCACCTCCGCGTCACTCGCCTCACGGTCGAGACGGATCGCGGTGTGGCCGTTGCAGAAACTGAGCAGGATCGGCAGGCCGGTCTCCTGCTCGTGACTGACCCATGTGTTGAAGCTGCCACGTCGCATCGGCGAATCGGGAAGCCGCCCGAACCATTTGGGCGACTCCGGCCAGAAGCGGTGGGGAAAGCGCAGGTAGATCTTGCCGAGGATGCCTGCCCCGTAGCCGATCCGGCCGATCGCCGTCCGCTGAAGGTCCGGCGGAGCGGGATCGAGCGCCGGCAGGCCGGCGCGCAGCAGCCCGACCGGTACGGCGATTACCGCGCGATCCGCCTCGATACGCTCACCGCCCTGCAGGATCGCCGTGACGCCCTCGCGCGTCCACACGACCCGTTCGACCGCCGCGTCCTGGCGGATGTCGAGTCCGTGCGCGACGTCTTCGATCAGGGACCGGTAGCCGCCTTTGGGCTGGGCATTGCGTTCAAGGCCTTCGGTGGGAAACCACTCTTCTGCCGCGACCGCGTCCCAGGGCGCGCTCTGCACCCCTTCGCTCATCTCGACGAAGGTCGCCACCACCAACCGGTCGATCTCGGGCAGCCAGGAGGCGGTCAGCAGCGGCTCGACCGCCTCGCGCACCGAGATCGATCGCGGCCCGCGGACGCGGGTCAGCGCCTTGCTCTTCCAGCCCGCCCATTCGATCGCCGCCTTGAACGCGACGCGTCCCATCACCGCACGCCGGCGCTGGCCCTCGCGCGTCGGCGAGGTCGCCCGCTTGTCGATCAGCAGGCGCTCGCCCTGCGACTCGACCAGGTCGATGCCGAGCTTCTCGCACCAGAGGGTGAGTGGATTGCCGTCGACTCCGTGCACCCAGGAGCCGCCGAGATCGACCGGCGCACCGACGCGATCGTCCGTCCAGGTCCGGCCGCCGATGCGTCCACGCGCCTCGAGCAGGCTGACGGTGAAGCCGGAATCATGCAGCAGCCTCGCGGCGACCAGGCCCGCCATGCCGGCGCCGACCACGACGATGCGCTCGCCGTTGCCGGCTCCCATCGACCAGGACCCGGTCCGGCTCACCGTCCGGCCCATGCCAGCATCGGCAGCGACGACATCGAGTCGAACGTCCGGCCGCCCGCCGCCTGCAACGCCGCGACATCGCTGTGCGTCGCCCCGACATAGGCCAGTGCGCGCATGCCCGCGGCACGGGCAGCCTGGATGCCGGGCAACGAATCCTCGACCACGGCACAGTCGAAGGGCTGCTCGTTCATTTGAATGGCGGCGTGAAGAAAGAGATCCGGGAACGGCTTGCCGCGCGGCACCTGGCTCGAACTGAAGATGCGGCCCTCGAAGCGCGACCACAGGCCGGTGATGCCGAGCGTGACCCGCATCTTGTCCAGACTGCCCGAGCTGGCCACGCAGGTGGTGATGCCCGCCGCCTCGATCGCATCGATGGCTTCGACGACCCCCGGGACGGCCTTCAGCGGCGCGTCGCGGAAGGCCTGCATTGTGTCGGCCTGGAGCCGATCGACGAAATCAGCCGGCAGGGCGCGGCCGAGTTCGCCCTCGACGATCTCCACGCAGGATTTCATCGAGCGGCCCATCAGGCGCCGCATCGTCTCCTCGACGTTCCAGTCGAGGCCCTCGCGCCGGAGCGCGCGGGCAAAGCAGGTGTTGGCGAGGGGCTCGCTGTCGACCAGCACCCCGTCGCAATCGAAAATGACCAGCACGCCCCGAGGAGTATCAGTAAGGCTTGTTGCCTGCCACCGTGACCCGGTTGCCGCTGCGGGTGTGCGGCCAGTAGTCCCACATCGCGCGGTGCTGGACGCAGCGATTGTCCCAGAAGGCGATGGAATTCTCCTGCCAGCGGAAGCGGCACTGGAAGAGCGGGTTCTCCATGTGCTCGTAGAGGTACCGCAGGATCGCGTCGCTCTCGTCCCGCGGCAGGCCGACCAGCGAGCGGGTGAAGCCGCGATTGACGTAGAGGCCCTTCTTGCCTGTCACGGGATGGGTCCGCACCACCGGGTGGATGGCGCGCGGATACTCCGGCTTGTCGGCCACGTTGAAGTTCTTGTAGAGGCCGCGATAGACCGATTCGCCGTCATGGACGGCGGTCAGACCGTCGAGATAGGTCTTCATCCGATCCGACAGCGCCTCGTAGGCCGCGTACATGCTGGCGAACAGCGTGTCGCCGCCCTTGGGTGGGCACTTCTTGATGTAGAGGATGCTGCCCATCGGCGGCTCGAGATCGCAACTCACGTCGGTGTGCCAGCCCTCGCCGTTGGCGCGCGGCGAGTCCTTGTCGGCATGGATGATCATCAGCTCCGGCTTGCCGGGTTCGCTCGGCGCCGCGGGATGGGTGTGCAGGTCGCCAAACAGCCGGCCGAATCCCAAGTGCTGGTCCTGGCTGATATGCTGGTCGCGGAAGAAGATGACCAGGTTCTCCGCCAGCGCCCGATGGATCTCGTCCTGCTGCCGGTTGGACAGCGGCTGGCTGAGGTCGATCCCGCTGATCTCGGCGCCGAGGATCGGCGTCAGCTTGTCGAGGGTGATCGTCTCGTATGGCGCGCTCTCGTCGGCATTGTGCCGGTAGCGCGGCCCGGCATTGGCGTTCAAGGATCCTGTCATGGGTCTCTCCTACTCAACCTTGATGTTGGCTCGACGGATGATCTGCCCCCAGCGCTCTTTCTCCGCGCTGGCGAAGGTCGCGAACTCGGCCGGACGCATGAGCTTCGGCGTACCGCCCAGCGCCGCGAGGCGCTCGACGACTTCCGGCATCGCCGACACGGTATAGAGATCGGCGTTGATCCGGTTCACGATCTCCGCAGGTGTCCCCTTCGGCGCATAGAAGCCGGTCCACGTCGTCAGCAGGACCTCGGGAAGACCGGCTTCTGCCGCCGTCGGCATCGCGGGCACGGCGGCATAGCGCTCGCTGTCGGTGACGAACAATCCCTTCAGTGCGCCGCGGTCCATCGCGATCTTGGCGTTGACCGTGTCGATCATCATGAAGGTGAGCAGACCGCTCTGCACGTCGGGGATCGCCTGGGGATTGCTCTTGTAGCCCACATAGACCGCGTCGACGCCCACCGTCATCTTGTAGAACTCGGAGGCGACGCGCGCGGGCAAGGCGCCGGCCCCGTAATTGTGCTTGCCGGGTTCCGCCTTCAGCTTCGCCGTCAGTTCGGCCGCCGTGTTGATCGGGCTGTTCCTGTCGACCAGCAGCACGAAGGGCGAGGTGCCCATGCGCGAGATCGGCGCGAAGTCGGCGATCGGATCGTAGGGCAGCTTGTCGTAGATCGCGGGATTGACGACCTGCGTCATGGCCGAGGTGGCGAAGAGAGTGAGGCCGTCCGGCCTAGCGCGCGCCACCGATTCGGCCGCCGGTATGCCGTTGCCGCCGCCCTTGTTGTCGATCACGACGGGCTGGCCCCACAGCGCGGAGAGACGCTCGGCATAGACGCGGGCGCTGATGTCGGTCGCCGCGCCGGCCGGAAACGGCACGACCATGGTGACACGGCCGGCGGGAAATTTCTGGGCCCGCGCGATGCCCGGCGCCGCGAGGGCCGCAGCGCCCAGCCCCATTCCGAACTGTCGTCGTCCGAGCATGCTTCCTCGTCGCTTCTTGTTGCCGGCACGCTAGCCTTTTTTGACGCTGCCTGCCGTGCCTAAGTCGACAGAGTCCGTATTACGGAATAACGTCGCAGCCATGGCCATCGAGCCCGTCCGCCGCAGCTTTGAGATCCTCGAGGCGCTGAGCCGGCGCCCGCACGGCACCATCGCCGTGCTGGCGGAAGAGACCGGCATGCCCCGCCCCACTGTGGCACGCCTGCTGAACGGGCTGATCGAACTGGGCTACGTCACGAAGGTCTCTCGCCTCATCGGCTATCGCCTCACCGACCGCGTACTGGGCCTGGCCCAGGGCATCCGCTTCATCGATCACTTCGTCGGCGCGGCGGCGCCGCACATGCATCGTTTCACGCAGGTGCATGGCTGGCCGCTCTATCTCGGCTCGATCAGTCACAGGGCGATCACGATCCGCTACTCGACGGCAGCGGAAAGCCCGATGTCGTTCGAGCGCACCGCCCTGCAGCGCCGCAGCCCCATTCTGTCGGGCGCCCTCGGACGCGCCTGGCTCGCCTTCTCCACGGACGAAGAACGTCGCGCGATCCTGCGCGACCTCGGCGTGCGGTACGATGCGAAGCTGGCCGCAGACTTTGCCCGCATACGCCAGGAGGGCCATGCCTTCGCGGTCCTGACACGGGCGGCCCGCCTGCAGGGAATAGCCGTCGCCATTCACAGGAACGACCGCGTACTGGGGTGCATCTCGATGCGCTTCACCCGCTCCGCAATGAGCGAAGCCGAGGCCGGTGCACGCTATGGCCCGCCGCTCACGGCGCTCGCACGCGCCATCGCCATCGACGCTGCAAGCGCGTAGTTTCGCGCAATTCAACGGAGGAAACATGACGGCATTCGACGCCATCGCAACGCAGACCGTGCGCAAGGCAAACCATCTCGAACCCGCTTTCGTGCACAGGGAAGACGTCGAAGCCGCGGCGCGAAAAATCGCCG
>CANIEC010000012.1 GCA_947466085.1 Rhodospirillales bacterium | reverse complement strand
TGGCGGCTCGGCGACCGCGATCGTGGTCGACGGCACCCGGGAAGGCGAGGTCGTCGCGCTGTTCGACAAGGCGATGGCGGACGATGCGGAGGGCGCGCCCGCCGACCTGCTGGTGTTCAACATGGGCAACAACGCCGCCGTCGATTTCCGCGAGATGACGGCGCAGCATTTCGAGGACTCCTGGCGGGTTGGCTGCTTCGCCGGCTTCCTGTTCGGCCGCGAAGCCATGCGCCGCCTGGCGTCGCTCGGACGCGGCACCGTGATCTTCACCGGCGCCTCGGGCTCGCTGCGCGGCCGGCCGCGCTTTGCCGCCTTCAATGCGACCAAGGGCGGGCTCCGGCTGATGGTGCAGTCGATGGCGCGCGAGTTCGGGCCGCAGGGCATCCATGTCGCGCACGCCATCATCGACGGCGGCATCGAAGGCGAGCGTCTGCTCTCGCGCATGCCCGACCGCGCCGAGAAGGCCGGGCCGGACGGTCTGCTGAACATCGACGCGATCGCCGACAGCTACTGGCACCTCCACCGCCAGCATCGCAGCGCCTGGACCCACGAGATCGACCTGCGCCCGTACAAGGAGCCGTTCTAGCAGCCCCCGCTAACGCGGGATCGCCAGCAGCTCTGCGGCCACGAGGTCGGGAGCCGAGATGATGCAGTTGTGGCCGGCCTCGATCGAACGGTAGCGGACATGCGGCATCGCCTGGACCTTCTCGTGCATGCCGGCCGACACCGGATAGCGCGGCTTGGTGCAGGCGATGTAGGTCATCGGGCGGCCGTTGCCGGCGGGATGATGGAGCGTGATCGGCTTGGTGTAGCAGGCGACGGGGTGTGGCGTGAGATGGCTGTGGGTCCAGGCCGCCAGCTCGGGATCGTCGATGATCAGGCTGCCGACCGGCGCGAAGGGCAGTACCTCCGTGCCGTTCACGACCTTCATCAGTTTCTTTCGCTTGGCCACGATCTCGGGCGGGATGCGGCCGAAGATCGACTGGCCGTCGGTCGCGATGCCGCCATCGATGATGACGAGATGGCCGATCCGCTCGGGGATGCGGTCGGTCACCAAGGTGGCGATCAGGCTGCCGAAACTGTGGCCGACCAGCACGATGTCGCGCAGGTCTTTCTTCTCCAGGGTGTCGATCGTGTCGGCGAGGAACACGTCGTTGTCGAGATCGGGCGACAGTTCCGCCGCACGCTCGCCGATGCCGCGAAAGGGCAGGGCGCGGGCGTCGTGGCCCTCGGCCGTCAGGCGTTCGATGACGAATTTCCAGGACCAGGCGCCCATCCAGGCGCCGGGAAGACACACGTAGGTACGGGACTCACTCATTCAGCGCGCGCCGGCGGCCTCCAGGATCGAGGCGATCTCGCGCTGGCCGCGCTGACGTGCGTGACCGAGCGGCGTGACGCCCTGGTTATCGGGAAGATTGACGTCGGCGCCGTGCGCAAGCAGCAGGCGCGTGATTTCGATATAGGCCGGTCCACCGTCGCCCAGGATCACCACCTCGAGCAGGGCGGTCCAGCCGAGCCGGTTCACATGGTTCACGTCGATCGCGGTCTTGAGCAGTTCGCGCACCGTCTCGACATGGCCGTGATGGCAGGCCGGGATCAGCGCCGTCCCGCCATAGCGGTTGGTGCTCTTGAGGTCGGCGCCGGCCTGCAGGGTGAGCTTCAGGATGTCGAGGCGCCCCTGGGCGCCGGCCAGCAGGAAGGCGCTGTCGCGCTTCTCGTCCTGGGCATTGACGCTGGTGCCGGCGGCGATCAGGCGGCGCGCGGTCTCGAGGTCATTGCGCTGCGTCGCCGCGATCAGGGCGCGTTCGTCTTCGGTGAGGGTGCGGGCTGTCACGGCGCCACCCCATAGCAGAAGGAGCAGGGCGAGGACGAGCCGCAGCGTTTCGCGGGCTTTCATCGGCGTGATACCGTGCCGCAAACCAACGGAGGATTCCATGGCCACCAATCGTCGCGTGCTGCTGAAGTCGCGTCCGCAGGGCGAGCCGACGCCCGACAATTTCGACATCGTCGACCAGGCGATCCCCGAGCCGAAGGACGGGGAGTATCTCTCGCGCACGATCTGGCTGTCGCTCGACCCCTACATGCGCGGCCGCATGGCGGAGGCCAAGGGCTACGCGTCGAACGTCAATCTCGGCGATACGATGGTCGGCGGGACGGTGGGCCAGGTCGTGAAGTCGAAGAACCCGCGCTTCAAGGAAGGCGACTATGTCGTCGAGTATGCCGGCTGGCAGAGCTACGCCGTCTCGACCGGCGACATGTCGATGAAGCTCGACCCCGAGGCCGCACCGCTCTCGACGGCGCTGTCGGTGCTCGGCATGCCGGGCATGACGGCCTGGTGGGGCCTGATGGAGATCGGCAAGCCCAAGGCGGGCGAGACCGTGGTCGTCTCGGCGGCGTCCGGCGCCGTCGGCTCGGTTGTGGGACAGCTCGCCAAGCTCAGGGGCTGCCGCGCGGTCGGCATCGCCGGCGGCAAGGAGAAGTGCGACTACGTCGTGAACGAGCTCGGCTTCGACGCCTGCGTCGACTATCGCGCGGCCGGCGGCAACCTGTTCAAGGAGCTGCGGGCCGCAGCGCCCAAGGGCATCGATGTCTATTTCGAGAATGTCGGCGGGGCGGTGCAGGCCGCCGTCGTGCCGCAGCTCAACGACTTCGCGCGGGTGCCGCTCTGCGGCCTGATCTCGCACTACAACGAGATGCAGATGAGCCCGGGTCCCGACTGGCGCCTGCTGCTGATCAAGCGCGCCACCGTGACCGGCTTCATCGTCTCCGATCACTTCGGCCAGATGGCCGACTTCTGGAAGGAAGTGCCGGCCGCGGTGAAAGCCGGCAAGATCAAGTACCGCGAGGATGTCGTGAAGGGCATCGAGAACGCGCCCGAGGCCTTCATCGGCCTCCTGAAGGGCCGGAACTTCGGCAAGCTGCTGGTGCAGGTCGCCGAGGATCCGACCCGGAAGTAGGCCTCAGGCGGCGGGGCGGTTCTTCAGCGCCAGCCCCATCGTCACCCAGCCCGACCCGATGAAGATCAGGTCGATGCCGAGGAAGATGCCCAGCACGAAGAAGCTGGAGGCCGGCCACTGGGCGATGATCATGGCGCCCAGCAGCAGGGTCACGAGGCCGGACACGACGACCCAGCCCCACGGCTTGCCGGCCGACTTCATGCTGAACGCGAGGAAGATGCGCAGCACGCCGCCGGCGACGAGCGCCGCGCCCAGCATCAGGGTGAGGATGGTGGCCGCGGCGAAGGGGTTGCCGATGGCAATGACTCCGGCGCCGACATAGAGCGCGCCGAGCAGCATCCAGAGGATGAACTTGCCCCAGCCCTTGACGCTGAAGGCGGCGACGATTTCCGCGGCGCCGCCCATGATCATCATGATGCCGACGATCATGACGGCCGAGGCGGTGGCGGCCACGGCGCTGCCCAGCGCGATGAAGCCGGCGAGCAGGAACACGACGCCCAGCGCCACGATCCATCCCCACTTGGCGCGCAGGACCTTGAGGCCTTCCGCCAGATTGGGAGGAAGCGGACTGTTGGTGGACATTGACATGGCGGTGCTCCTTCAGAGCGGAATGGACAATGTCAGGATACACCCGCCCAATGGCACTGTCGCCGCTTGTATGGGACACTCGACTGTCACACGAATGCAGGAAGAAATGACCCAACCGAAGACCGAGGGCGCCGCGCCGCGGCCCGCCACCACCGTGCTGCTGCTGCGGCCGTCCCAGCCCGGCGACGCCGCGTCGCCGCTGGAAGTGTTCATGGTGGTCCGCCATCACCAGATCGATTCCTTCTCGGGCGCGCTCGTTTTTCCCGGCGGCAAGCTGGAGGAGGCCGATGGCGCCCCGTCGCTGCGAGCGCGTTGCGGCGGCGCCGACAAGATCGACGATGCCGAACTGAAGTTCCGGGTCGCCGGCGTGCGCGAGGCCTTCGAGGAATGCGGCGTCCTTCTCGCCCGCAAGCGCGGTCAGCGGGCGCTGATCGGCGCGGCCGACCTCAAGGGGATCGAGGAGCGCTGGCGCGTCAAGCTGGCCAAGGACGAGGCGAGCATCGTCGACATGGTCGAGGCCGAGGACCTGGAGATCGCGACCGAGCTGATGACGCCCTACGCGCACTGGATCACGCCGACCTTCGTGCCCAAGCGCTTCGACACCTGGTTCTTCCTGGCCGAGGCGCCGGAGGACCAGATCGCCCTGCACGACGGGTCGGAGTCGACGGACTCGGTCTGGATCGGACCTCAGGAAGCGATCGAGGAAGCGAAGGCCGGCAAGCGGACGCTGGTCCACGCCACGACGAAGAACCTCGAGCTGCTGGCCGAGGGCAAGACGGTCGCCGGTGCGATCTCCGCAGCGAGTGCGCGGAAGATCGTCACGGTCCTGCCCTGGGTCGAGGTCAAGGACGGCAAGAAGTTCCTGCACATCCCCGAGGGCGCTGGATACCGCAATCTGATCCGCGAGATGCCGGCCGCTGGAGGGGTTCCGCAGACCGGAAGATAATTTCGCTGAATACGCGACGACGACGAAAAGCGGCTCGCCCGAAACGGGCGGCCGCGCTAAGAGCGACGCCATAAACGCTCGTTTATGAACCGACTGCGGTCGGACCAGGTGGAGGAAGAAGAACGATGGTCGGAATCGTGGCCTTTGGCGCCTATGTGCCGCGCCTGCGTCTCAACCGTCAGGCCGTCTACGACGCCAACAAGTGGTTTGCCCCCGGCCTGCGCGGCCTCGCCAAGGGCGAGCGGTCGATGGCCAACTGGGACGAGGACTCGATCACCATGGCGGTCGAGGCGTCGCGCGACTGCCTGACCAGCCACAAGGCCGAGGACGTCCGCAACATCTACTTCGCCTCGACCACGCATCCGTTCAAGGATCGCCAGAATGCCGGCGTGATCGGCACGGCGCTGAACGTCGAGCAGAACCTGTCGGCGACCGACATCGGCGGCTCGCTGAAGGCCGGCACCTCGGCTCTCATCGCCGGTCTCAATGCCTCCCGGGAAGGCGCGCCGACGCTGGTCGCCGCCGCCGACAAGCGCATGGCCCGCGTGGCTTCGTCCGGCGAGCTGAACTACGGCGACGGCGCCGCGGCCCTGCTGTGCGGCACCGAGAATGTGATCGCCAAGCTGGTCGGCCATCACTCCGTGTCGATGGACTTCGTCGATCACTTCCGCGGCGACGAGTCGGACTTCGACTATGGCTGGGAAGAGCGCTGGATCCGCGACGAGGGCTACTCGAAGATCGTGCCGCCGGCGATCAAGGCGGCGCTTGCTTCCTGCAAGCTGAAGGGCACGGACATCGCGCACTTCATCATGCCGAGCCCGATGCCGGCGGTGCCGAAGCAGATGGCCAAGATGGTGGGCATCGGCGAGGGTGCCGTACGCGATCTGCTGGGCGCGACGCTCGGCGACACGGGTGCGGCCCATGCGCTGGTCATGCTGGTCGACGCGCTGGAAGCCGCGAAGGCGGGCGAGAGGATCATGGTCGTCGCCTTCGGCCAGGGCGTCGACATCCTGGTGTTCGAGGTCACGGCCGAGAAGGACAAGCTTCCAGCACGCAAGGGCCTGTCGGGCTGGATGGCGCGCCGGAAGGAAGAGAAGAACTACATGAAGTTCCTCGCCTTCAACGAGATGCTGCCGATCGACAAGGGCATGCGCGCGGAGTTCGACAAGAAGACCGCGCTGTCGGTCCTGTGGCGCAAGCGCGATATGATCTACGGGCTGGTCGGCGGCAAGTGCAAGGTCTGCGGCACCGTGCAGTTCCCGCGCAGCCAGGTCTGCGTCAATCCGAACTGCCATGCGGTCGACAGCCAGGATCCCTACGCGATGGCGGGTCTGGAATGCTCGGTGATGTCGTTCACCGCCGATTCGCTCACCTATTCGCCGGATCCGCCGGCGTATTACGGCATGATCACCTTCCCCGAGGGCGGGCGGTTCATGGCCGACTTCACGGACAGCGACAAGGATCAGGTGAAGGTCGGCGCCAAGATGCGCATGACCTTCCGCATCCGCGACAACGACCAGATGCGCGGCGGCTTCAAGCGTTACTTCTGGAAGGCCGCACCGGTTTGAGCCTGTCGGCTCGGATCGCCTTCCGGGTTCAAGAGTTTCGTTAGTTCAAGAGTTCAACCTCACCACCAAGGAGACCTGCAATGGCTCGTGGTATCAAGGACAAGGTCGCTATTCTCGGCATGGGCTGCTCGAAATTCGGTGAACGCTGGGACAGCGGCGCCGAGGAGCTGATGCTCGAGGCCTACAAGGAGTGCCTGAAGGACGCGGGCATCGACCAGAACCAGCTCCAGGCGGCATGGTTCTCGACCGCCATCGACGAGGTCCATGTCGGCAAGTCCGGCATCCCGCTGTCGACGACGCTGCGCCTGCCCAACATTCCCGTGACGCACGTCGAGAACATGTGCGCGTCGGGCACCGAGGCCTTCCGCGGCGCCTGCTATGCCGTCGCCTCCGGCGCCGCCGACTTCGCCCTGGCGCTGGGCGTCGAGAAGCTCAAGGACACGGGCTACGGCGGCCTTCCCGGCGGCCGCGGCGGCCCTCTGCAGGTCCTCTGGAATGCCAACGGCACGGCGCCGGGCAACTTCGCCCAGCTCGCCACCGCCTACATGACCGCGCACGGCGTCTCGGGCGAGGACCTCAAGAGGGCGATCGGCCACGTCTCCTGGAAGAGCCACCAGAACGGCGCCAAGAATCCGAAGGCCCATCTGCAGAAGGCCGTCGAGATGGACACCATCCTCAACGCGCCGATGATCGCCTCGCCGCTCGGCCTGTTCGACTGCTGCGGCGTGTCGGACGGCGCGGCCGCGGCCATCGTGACGACGCCCGAGATCGCCAAGGCGCTCGGCAAGAAGGACATCGTCAGCGTCAAGGCGCTGCAGCTCTCGGTCTCGAACGGCTCGGAGTCGGGCCACAATTCGTGGGACGGCAGCTACTTCCACACGACCCGCATCGCTTCCAAGAAGGCCTACGAGGAAGCCGGCATCAAGAACCCGCGCGACGAAGTGTCGATGTTCGAGGTCCATGACTGCTTCTCGGTCACCGAACTGGTGACCATGGAAGACCTGCACATCTCCGAGACCGGCAAGGGCTGGAAGGACGTGCTCGACGGCTTCTACGACGCCGACGGCAAGATCCCCTGCCAGATCGACGGCGGCCTCAAGTGCTTCGGCCACCCGATCGGCGCCTCCGGCCTGCGCATGCTCTACGAGATGTACCTGCAGCTCCAGGGCAAGGCCGGCCCCCGCCAGCTCGCGAACCCGCGCATCGGTATGACGCACAATCTCGGCGGCGCGCCGCGCGAGAACATCTCGAGCGTCGCCATCGTCGGCCGCTACGAGTAACCCGCACATTGTCATCCCGAGGCGCAGCCGAGGGACCTTTCGCTCAAGGTAAAGGTCCCTCGCTCCGCTCGAGATGACAGCCAGCGCTTGGCGCCCTCTCCATGCAAGGCGAGGGCGTTTTACTTTCGCGTCAGAGGAGGAGACCTTCATGGAGCTCGACAAGAAGCTCATCGGCCACGAGTTCACGCCGTTCACCGCCACCGTCGAGGCCGGCAAGATCAAGCTGTTCTGCAAGGCGATCGGCGAGGAAGACCCGATCTATTCCGACGAGGCGGCGGCCAAGGCGGCGGGCTATCGCGGCATCACCGCGCCGCTCACCTTCCTGCGCGCCCTGCAGGCCGACGATCCCAACAAGGGCGGGCTCCTGCGCCTGCTCAACGTCGATATCGGCCTGATCCTCCACGGCGAGCAGCACTTCGAATACTTCTCGCCGGTCGTGGTGGGCGACGTGGTCACCTGCCAGGAGAAGGTCGTCGACATCTACGACAAGAAGGGCGGCGCGCTCTGGTTCGTCGTCCAGGAGATGGAGATGAAGGACCAGGCGGGCAAGCTGCTGGCCAAGGGCCGCGGCGTCACCGTCGTTCGCAATCCCGACGCGGCGAAGAAGTAAGGGAGGCACTCATGGCAACTGCGACCGCTCCGAAATTTGCCGACGTGAAGGTCGGCGACGAACTCAAGCCGCTGGTGCTGCCGCCGATCAGCCGCCACCAGCTCGCCCTCTACTGCGGCGGCTCGGGCGATCACAATCCGATCCACGTCGATCTCGACTTCGCCAAGAAGTTCGGTTTCAAGGACGTGTTCGCCCACGGCATGCTGTCGATGGCCTTCCTCGGCCGTCTCGTCACTTCGTGGGTCCCGCAGAAGCAGGTCCGCGGCCTCGGCACGCGCTTCACCTCGATCACCTGGGTCGGCGACGTCATCACCGTTTCCGGCAAGGTCACGGGCAAGCGCGAGAAGGACGGCGAGACGCTGGTCGATCTCGAGATCAAGTGCACCAACCAGAACGGCCAGGACACGCTCCAGGGCAACGCCACGGTCGCGCTGAGTTAGCGTAGAGCATCAGGAGACATAGATGGGTCAGATGGATGGCAAGGTGGCGATCGTCACCGGTTCGGGACGCGGCATCGGCAAGGAGATCGCGCTGCGCCTGGTGCGCGACGGCGCCAGCGTGGTGATCAACGACATCGACGACGCGCCGGCGGAAGAGACCGTCGCCGAGATCATCAAGGCGGGCGGCCGGGCGGTGGCCTGCAACGGCGACGTCGCCAAGCCCGACTTCGGCGATCGCATCGTCAAGGCGGCGGTCGACGCCTTCGGCGACTGCCATGTCGTGGTGAACAATGCCGGCTACACCTGGGACTCGGTCATCCAGAAGATGAGCGACGAGCAGTGGTACGCCATCCTCGACGTCCATCTGACGGCACCATTCCGTGTCCTGCGCGCCTTCCAGCAGCATTTCCGGGGGGCTGTCGAGAAGGAGCGCGCCGAGGGCAAGCGCGTCGTCCGCAAGGTCGTGAACATCTCCTCGACCTCGGGCGTCAACGGCAATGCCGGCCAGTCGAATTATTCGGCGGGCAAGGCGGGCATCGTCGGCCTGACCAAGACGCTGGCCAAGGAGTTCGGCCGCTTCGACGTCACGGTCAATGCCGTGGCGTTCGGCTACATCCAGACGCGTCTCACCAAGCCGCTGGCCCAGGGCGAGTCCGGCGAGATCGAGGTCCAGGGTCGCACGGTCAAGATCGGCGTCCAGGGCGGCCGTCTCGCCGCGCTGAACCAGATGATCCCGCTCGGTCGCGGCGGCCTGCCCGAGGAGGCCGCGGGCTCGGTCTATCTGTTCTGCAGCCCGGACAGCGACTATGTCAGCGGCCAGTGCCTGGTCGTGAACGGCGGCCTCTGATCGTCACTGACTGAAGATGGACGGAAGGGTGGCCTGCAGGCCACCCTTTTTCGTTGTATGGATAGCGGGACTAGCTACGAGGGGATGGCGTTGAGGTCTCTTGAGATCGGTATCGTGGGCTGCGGCATCGCAGGGCAGGCAGCAGCCCGCTTTCTTGCCGATGCCGGACATGTCGTCACCTTGCTGGAGCGCTTTGAGCAGCCGCACGCGGTGGGTGCCGGCCTGCTGCTGCAACCCACGGGCCTTTCGGTCCTGCGCGCCCTCGGCATCGAGCAGGACGCCCTCGCCGCCGGGGCTCGGATCGACGGGCTGGTGGGGGAGAATCAGTGGGGGATACGGGTAATCGATCTCGCCTATGGCGACCTGCACCCGGCGGCGTTCGGCCTGGGAATCCGGCGTTCGGCCCTGTTCGACCTTCTGCACCGTCGTGTTCTGGCCTCGGGGGTCCGGCTGGTCACCGGTGTCGAAATCGTGGACGTCGAGCGTGAGGGTGCCCGGGCGGTTGCCCTCGACCGCAAGGCGCGCCGGCACGGCCCCTTCGACCTCCTGGTGGTGGCAGACGGTTCACATTCGGCGCTGAGGCAACGTCTGTTTCCGCGGGCCCGGGCGCCCCTCTACCCGTGGGGCTGCGCGTGGACGACCGTGCCCGATACCCAGGCCTTCGGCGCCGTACGACTTCTGCGCCAGCGCTTCGCTGGCACCGGGACGATGATGGGGATCCTCCCCGTCGCGCCTCACAGGCTTACCCTGTTCTGGAGCCTTCCGACCCCCGTGCTCGAGGCTGACCGTCCGCTCGATCTCGAGGCGATGCGGCGCGACGCCTTGTGGCTCTGGCCGGATGCGGCCTCGATCATCGAGCGCGCGGTCGCCGCCGGCGATTTCTCGCGCGCGACTTACCGGCACGTGACCTTGCCGCGTTGGAACGAGGGTCCGGTCCTGTTCGTCGGCGATTCCGCGCACGGCACCAGCCCGCAGCTCGGCCAAGGGGCCAATCTCGGCCTGCTCGACGCTCATGCGCTGGGGCGCAGCCTCGCCGAGGCCGGCGATCTCACACAGGCGATCGACCTGTTCGCGGCGAGACGAGGGCCGCCCAACCGCTTCTATGGAACCGCCAGTCACCTGCTGACGCCGTTCTTCCAGTCGCACCATGATCTGCTCGCCATCCCGCGCGATCTCGTGCTGCAACGCGCCTGTCAGCTCGCGCCCGTCCGCCGGAGTCTGACGGGCGTACTGGCGGGGTTGCGCCGCGGCTGGGGGTCGGCTGAGTCTCTCGACGCGGACGGCCGGTTTCCGCTTTAGGCTCTAGCCGCGTCGCGACAGGGCAGCCCAGCGGCCCGGCGTGATACCGAAGCGGTCGGCGAAATGCCGCGTGAGGTGGCTCTGGTCGGCGAAGCCCGCGGCGGCGGCGGCCCCTGACAGGGCGACCCCTTCGACGATCATCGACTGTGCCCGCATCAGGCGCTGGCCGACCTGAAAACGATGCGGCGAAGTGCCGAACACGGACCGGAAGTGCCTGGCCAGTGAGAAGCGATCGAGCCCGCTGATGCGCTCCAGCTCGTCGGAACCGACGACCCGGTGCGACTCGGCCATCAGGAAATCGCGAACTTGAGTCACGGCACGGAGGGCAAGGCTGCCGCGGCTACGTCGGGGGCCGCCGTCGCCGCGACGGGCCAGAAGGTCGGCGAGGCGGCCGATCGTGGCATCGACGGCCAGGGGTTCGAGCGGCTGCGGGAAATCCATGAAGGCTTCCTCGATGACCTTCGCCGTCTCGGGATCGTGCCCGACCGCCTCCGCGACATGGGGCGGGCTCGCGCCGTCGAGCGCCTGGGAGACCGCGGCCGGATCGAGATAGAGCATGCGATAGGCGAAGGCGGCGCCTTCGCCGGCATGGCCGTCATGCGCCTCGTCGGGATGCAGGACCAGCACCTGCCGCGCCCGGCTCGCCCTGAGGCTGCCGCGATAGTGGAACTGCTGGACGCCGTAGAGGGTGAGCCCGACCCCGTAGGTTTCGTGCCGGTGCAGGTCGTAGGCATGGCCACCGAAGCGCCCTTCGAGGCGCTGCAGGCCGGACGTGGGCCGGTCGAGGCGGATCTGGTCGACGATCATGCACGAATGTTCAAGACGGTGGGTAAAGCATGCCCCATATCGGCGGCATGATCTACGAAACCAAGACAGCCCTCGTGCTGCGCAAGGATCTGGCCGCCTGGCAGGTGGCCAATGTCGCGGCCTTCCTGGCCGGCGGGCTGGCCGGCACCCACGCCCCTCTGATGGGCGAGCCCTATCGTGACGGCAGCGGTCGCTCCTACACCGCCCTGATCCGCGAGCCGGTGTTCGTCTACGGAGCGACCCTGGAGGAGCTTCGCCGGACGCATCAGCGGGCGCTGGCGCGCGAGCTGGTGCCCGCCATCTACATCGAGCCGATGTTCAGCACGACCAACGACGCCGACAATCGCGCGGCCGTGGCCGCGGCGCCGGTCGATGCGCTGGACTTCGTCGGTATCGGCGTGCACGGGCCGCGCAAGGCGGTCGACAAAGTGGTGAACGGGCTGAAATTCCTGGCTTAGGCCGGTCGCCGCGATCGCATCAGGATCAGCGCTGACGCAGTGAGGTTGAGGCCCATGCAAACCGCCAGCGGCACTCCGTAACTGCCAGAGGCGTCGCGCAGAATTCCCAGCAGGCCGGGGCCGAAGGCGTAGAGGGTCTGCATGACGGCCGTGGAGAGGGCGACGATCGCGGGGAAGCGGTCGGGTGTGAATTCCCGCTGCACGATCATCGGCGACAGGGTGATGATGTTGCCCACGGCGAGACCATAGGCGGCGCAGGCGCCGTAAACGGCGAACGGCGTCTCGACATACTCCAGCACGGCGATGGCGCCGGCCTGCACGAGGAAGCAGACCGCCGCGGCGCGGCGTGGTTCGAACCGGTCGATGACGAGCCCCAGCATGATGCGGCCGACGAGCGCCGTCACGGCGTTGATGCCGACGGCCAGGGCAGGATCGATCGCTACTCCGCTCACAGCCGAACGAGAGATGACCAGCGGCACGAGGTGTGTGAGGAAGCCGACCTGGGACATCAGCACGAGGGCGAAGGGCGCGGCGATGCTCCAGAAATGCCACTCCCGCAGCGGCGCCAACCGATTGAGCCGCACCGTCGTGGGCTTTGGCGAGAGCGGCCCCCGGCGCACGAACAGCGCGACGGTGCCGGCGGCCAGCACGATGCCGACGGCCACCAGCAGCCGCTCGGCCGTTGCGAAGCCCAGGGCGGGGATTGCCGCGAGCAGGACCGGCGTGACGACCAGGCCCGCGAGGGTGGCGCCGCTCAGCGCGAGATTGAGGGCGAGGCCGCGCTTGCGGTCGAACCATTGGCCGACCGTCGCGGCGATCGGCGCCACGCTGGTGGCGTTCCAGCCCGGCGCCATGACGATGTAGAGCACGACCAGTTGCCACGGTTCGGTGACCGAGGGCAGAAGCATGAGGGCTGAGGTGGTGATGGCGAGGCCGGTTAGGAACACGGTGCGCGGCCCGAAGCGGCCGATCGCCTCGGCGATGCGCGGCAGCAGCA
The DNA here is from genome assembly GCA_947466085.1 of Rhodospirillales bacterium. Taxonomy (GTDB): domain Bacteria; phylum Pseudomonadota; class Alphaproteobacteria; order Reyranellales; family Reyranellaceae; genus Reyranella. The sequence goes on along the minus strand of CANIEC010000012.1, from coordinate 42,298 downwards.
AGGCGCCCAGCACGTAGTGCGCGGTGACGACGGACGAGATGAAGCCGGTCGACCAGCCGTGCGCCCGCTGCAGTTCGACGAGATAGATTCCGTGCGCATAGAAGCCGAAGCCCCAGGCGAACACGGCCGTCACGAAGCAGGCGAAGACGACGCGCCAGGCGGCCGGCGACGTGTCCGCGGCCGTATTTGTCGTCATGGCGGGGACACGCTCACGAGCGGCTGACGTGGGCCGAAACGCAGCGCCATCCCTCCGGCCGCAGCTGCCAGTCGTCGGTGTACCAGCCGGCGCCCTCGCTGCCGTCGGGCCTGGTGTAGCTGGTCCGCGCGTGGATAATGGCAAAGCCGCCCAGCAGGCGGATCTTCACGTCGTGCTCGCGCAGGTCCTTCACAGCCGAACCGCGGCCGATCTGCGCCAGGAACGCCGCGCGTTCGATCAGGGTGCCGTCGGGGTTGGTGTTGTGGAAATCGTCCGACAGATGCCGGTCGAACCAGGCGACGTCGGCTTCGCCGACCGAGCGTACGAAGTGGTGGTTGAGCTCCTGCAGGATCGCAAGATGACGTGCCGTCGACCCGTCCGTCATGCTGTTTCCTTCCCCTGTCCGATCGGAAGAGTCCTTCACGACACGAAGAGACGCACGCCGACCGGCAGGGTGCGGGCCTTCTCGAGACCTTCCATCGTCGTGCGATAGCCGAGCTCGATTGCGGTGTCGAAACTGGTCCAGTCGAGCAGGTCGATATGGGTCATCGGCGGCACGATCAGCAGTTCCGCGGCGCCGCGATCCTCGGCCGCGCGAGAGGTGCTGGCGACCAGCGCGGACCGCAGCAGGATGCGCACGATCGACGGGATGGGCAGCGTCTCGTTGCGCTTCCAGATGAGGCGCCGGAAGAACTGCCACGCCGACCAGGGTTCCATGACGCCCTCGCCGGCGGCCAGCGCGCCTCCGGTATCGATGTCGACGCCGATGGTCACGCCGCGACCCAGCCGCTGCATGGCGCGCACCGGGAAATTGTCGATGACGCCGCCATCGACATGGACCTCGCCCGCCTCGTTGAAGGGCGGTATCACGCCGGGAATCGACACCGAGGCGCGCAGCCATCGCCAGAGTCGCCCGACCGTATGGATGTCGGCCTTCGACGTCGTGAGGTTCGCCGTCATGCAATAGTAGGGGAGGATCAGATCCTCGATGTCCTTCTCGCCGAAGGCCATGCGCAACAGGCGCGTGACCCTGCGGCCGGCAAACAGCGAGATCAGCGGCACCGTGTAGTCGCTGAGCGGATTGTTGTCGACGAAGGCGCGGCGGAAGCGCGCGTCGAGTTCCTCGTCGTTCCAGCGCGAGGCGACGCCCGCCGCGACGATGGCGCCCATGCTGGTGCCGCCCACCAGGTCGATCGGCACGCCACACTCGCGCAGCGCCTTGACCACGCCGATATGGGTGAAGGCGCGTGCGCCGCCGCCCGCCATGACGACGCCCACCGCATGGCCGGTGAGGATGCGGGCCAGCCGGTCGATGTCGGCGGGAATGTCGAGCCGCACGTGATGGTGGTTGCCGTAGAGGCCGCCCGCCAGCAGCGGCGCGGTGGAGCCCGCCTTCGGTTCGTGCCCCTCATGCAGCAGCACCAGCTCGCGGCGCCGGTGGAACACCGCGCCGCTCTGCGCCGTCTCGATCTCGAACGGCACCCTCGTCGGAGCGTCGTTGTCGGCATTGCGCATCACGACCAGGCAGTCGGCCTGGCGCAGGCAGAGCTCGGTCCACGGCGTCAGCGTCGGATCGGCGCGGTAGAGCACGAACGACGATTCCATCTCGCAGCGCGCGAACCATTCAGGCTCCTGGTCGAGCGATTCCGATCCCAGCATCTGCACCTGGGTGCCGATGCGGCCGAGCGCATTGGCCAGCATCACCGCGAATCGCGCCGAGGGAACGTCGGGGCCGCTCGGCAGCAGCGCAAAGGTACGCGGCTGCCGGCGTCCTCCGCGGGCGTCCTGCGCATTGCGCGACACGACGCTGCGCATCAGCGCGGGCAGGACCTCGGGATGGTTCGAGGTGAGGGTGTGGAAGCTCGTCTGGGGCAGCCGCCAGACCTCGCTGTCGCGCAATGCCGCCACGCTGCGCGTGCGCTTGCCCTGGGACAGCAGCGACATCTCGCCGACGAGATTGCCCGGCGGGATCTCGGCGATCAGCACGGGCTCGCGGGAATCGCCGGCCTCGTGATGGCGAAACACGCCGAGGCAGCCGCTCGTCACGACATAGACGGCGTCGGCGGGTTCGCCCTGGCGGAACAGCGGCGCGCCGCCGGGCAGCACCAGCAAGGTCAGCTGGTGCTCGACGGCGGCCAGGGCTTCGGGGGCGAGGTCGGCGAACAGCGGAGTCTGCTGCAGCACCTTCTGCAGCCGCAGCCGGGCGGTGTCCTCGCTCGGCACGGCGAGACTCATCCCCCGGTCATTCCCTTGAGCGCCCAGCCGATCGTCTGGTCGGCGCGGGCCCAGACCATTTCACGCCATTTGTCGCCGGCCGGGAAGAAGCGCTCCTTCATGTCGGCCTTCAGGGCGTGGGCCTGTTCCGAGCCGAGATCGCCGCGATGATGCAGCCAGTTGTCGCCGCGCACCGCGTTCAACACTTCCGGCACCGCATAGGTGCCGTATTCGAGCGCGACCGGCGTCACCTCGGCATCGGGCAGCTCCTGTGGGAAGGCGTCGGTCATGACGCCGACGACCACTGCCGAAGTGGAAGTGCCGCCTTCCGGCGAGGTCATCTCGTCGCCGTACCAGGCCTTGGCGCGGCCGAACGACTTGGCGGCGGGCGAAACCGCGCAGATCAGCTCGCCATGGCCGAACGGGCCGAGGCCGGTATGAAAATCGATGATGCCAACGCGCTTGGCCTTCGACAGCTCCTCGCGGGCGATGGCACGGATCGTCCGGTTGCTCCAGCTGGGCGAAGTGCCGCCGAAGAAAATGCCGTCGGGGTGGGTATACTGGCCGCCGCTGATCGCGCTCTGCAGGCCGAAGGCGCCGTGCTTCTGGGCATAGGCGGCGAACACGCGATCGGTCTCGGCCTTGCTTGCCTCATCCCAGTCGGTCGGCAGAACGGCGTCCGCAATGGCGAGATAGCCGTCGTTCGCTGGATAGCCCTTGTCGTGATCGACGAAGTTGCGGTTGAGATCGACATTGTCCTCGGTGACGCGGCGCGTCCACGCGAAGCCATAGGGATTGAGCGCATGGATCAGCAGCGCGCCCGTGCCGGGCGGCAGCTTCGCCGGCCCACCCGAGCGCATCCAGGCGATCTCGGCGCCCGATCCGCAATGTCCCTCGACGCCGTGCGTGCCGGCGATCAGCACCAGCATGTTCCGGGCATCGGCCGGCCCGAAGCGCGCCGTGTCGAGATAGAGCGTCTCGCCATTCGGACCGCGCGCCTTCGGATTCAGCCACGAACGCAGGGCTCCTCCGGCCTGGGCGGCGGCACCGCAGAACTTGGCGCGCGCCTCGGCATAGGTTTCAGAGAAGCACCCGGACACTGAAAACATGCATTTCCTCCGGCCGGCATCGTAGCCGGTTTGCCCAGCTCTCTCACCTCCCCCGTCTTACGGGGGAGGCCGGGAGGGGGAAAGCAACGCGAATATTTTTGAGGCGGGAGAGAGGTCGGGACCTGTGGCCTTCCCCCTCCGGCCTTTCAGGCCACCTCCCCCGTGTGACGGGGGAGGTAAGCTCGATCAATCCTCTAGCTGTCGTACTGCAGCAGCGTTTCGACCGGCGGCGTCAGTCTCTTGCGGCCTTCGAGGAAGGTGAGCTCGATGAGGACCGCGGTGGCGGGCACCACGGCGCCGACGGTTTCCAGCAGGTTCACGGCGGCATCCATCGTGCCGCCGGTCGCCAGCAGGTCGTCGACCAACACGACCCGCGCGCCCTTGTGCACGGCATCCTGCTGGATCTCGATCGTGTCGGTGCCGTACTCCAGCGCATAGGTGTGGCGCACCGTCGTGCCGGGCAGCTTGCCCTGCTTGCGCATCATCACGAAGCCGGTGCCGAGCGCGAGCGCGAGCGGGGCGGCCAGCAGAAAGCCGCGCGATTCGATTCCCGCCAGCACGTCGGGCTTGTGAGGCCGGATCAGGTCGGCGAGTCGCTCGATCGCGGTGTGCCAGGCCTTGGGATGCGCCAGCAGGGTCGAGATGTCATAGAAAAGGATGCCCGGCTTGGGGAAGTCGGGGATCGAGCGGATGTGCTGCTTGAGGTCGAGATCCTTGGACAATTCTGTCTCCTGCGATCAGCTGTAGGCCGGCGGCGGCACGAAGCCCCGATATTCCTTCTCCAGCAGCTTGGCGAACTGGATGCACTCGTAGTCGCCATACTGGCGGCCGATGATCTGCACGCCGATCGGCAGGCCTTCCTGGCTCTGGCCGATCGGGGCGGCGGTCGAGGGCAGCCAGGTGACCCCCGAGTAGCCGGCCCAGAAGATCTGGTCGACGACCGGCACCTTCTTGTTGTTCACGACGATGGTGCGCTTGTGGCGCAGCCCTGCCTGATCGTGCGGGAAGGCTGCGGTCACGGCGACCGGGCACAGCATCAGGTCGTAGTCCTGGAAGAACGCATCCCAGGCGTGCCGCATCCTGTGGCGCTTCTCGTTCAGGCCCAGCCAGGCACGATGCGATAGCGAGTTGCCCCGCTGCATCTGCGCGAAGTAGCTCATGTCGTCGGCCGGCAGGCTGGCCGCGTCCTTGACGGCCTGTTCGTAGACCGCGTCGCTCATGCGGCCCGACGTCGCCGCGCGCAGCAGCCGGATGTAGACGTCGTTCAGTTCCGTCGTATCGATCTCGGGCCGCGCCTTGTCGCTTACCTTCACCTTGTTCTTGGCGAGGAACGACGCGAGCTTCGAGATCTGCTCCTGCACCGAGTCGTCGACTTCGGCATTCGGGTCGGTCAGCAGCACCGCGACCTTGAAATCGCGCAGCTGGGTCTTCTTCGAGCGGGGCAGGGTAAGCGTCCAGCCGCGGCCGTCGATCGCATCGGGACCGGCCATCGCGCTGAGCGCGATCTCGAGATCCTCCGCGCCGCGCGCCAGCGGACCGACCACGCCGATATCGCCGTAGGCGACCGCGCCCGCGAGGGCATGGCCCTTCGGCGACACGACGCCCCAGCTCGGCTTGTGGCCCCAGACGCCACAGTAGTGGGCGGGATTGCGGATCGAGGCACCGATGTCGCTGCCGGCCTCGATGCCGGTGAGGCCGGCGGCCAGCGCCGCGCCCGACCCGCCCGAGGAGCCGCCCGGCGTGCGGCCGAGATCCCACGGGTTGTTGGTCGAGCCGTAGACCTCGTTGTAGCTCTGCCAGTCGGCGAGGTTCAGCGGCACGTTGGTCTTGCCGAACAGGGTGACGCCCGCATCGGTCATGCGCTGGGCGACCAGCGAGTTCTGCGCCGCGATGGTGTCCCTGAACGCCGGATCGCCCCAGGTCGTGGGGAAGCCCGCGACGTCGAAGGATTCCTTGATCGTCATCGGCACGCCGTGCAGCGGTCCCAGCTTCTTGCCGGCCCTGACCGCGCGGTCCGCCGCCTTGGCGCGCTTGCGGGCGCCTTCGATGTCGGTGGCGATGATGGCGTTGAGTTCGGGATTATAGGCCTCGACCCGCTTCAGGTAGAGGTCGAGCAGTTCGAGGCAGCCGATCTTCTTCTTCCGGACCGCAGCGGCGAGCTGCTTGGCGGTCTGGAACGGGAGGGCGAGGGACATGGGGCACGGTTTCCGCAACGGGGATGGACGAGGTCCAAGCCCGTACCATATTGTCCGGCCCGCCGTGAAGAAACTCCCCGCCCGAACCATGCACCTCGCCATGCCGTTGGCCCTTACCTTCGTCATGACCTTCATCGTCTCCGGCATCGCCACGATGCGGGCGATGGGATTCGAGACGGGCATGACCGCCCGCTGGATGGAATCGTGGATGGCGTCCTGGATGGTCGCCTTTCCGACCATGCTGTTGCTTATGCCGCTGATGCGACGCCTGCTGTCGCGACTGATCGAGACCCGGTAGCGCTGGGCCCCTCTGCTAACGGGGGCGTGGTCGTGCCCGGGCCGTGGGTTCGGCGACCAGCGGATCGTCCGGCCAGTAGTGGCGCGGATAGCGGCCCTTGAGTTCGGATTTCACGGCCTTGTAGCCGTTGGCCCAGAAGCTCGCGAGATCGCGCGTCACCTGGACCGGCCGGCGCGCCGGCGAGAGCAGGTGGATGGTGAGCGGCACCTTGCCGCCGGCGATGCGTGGTGTTTCCGTGAGTCCGAACATCTCCTGCAGGCGGACTGAGAGCGTGGGCTCATCGGGATTGGCATAGTCGATCGCCACCCTCGACCCGCTCGGTACCTCGATGTGCGAGGGGACCAGCCGTTCGGCCTCGCGTTGCTTCTCCCAGGGCACCAGCGCCTTGAGGGCTGCGCCAAGATCGACGCGGGTGAGATGATCCCTGCGCGACACGCCGTCGAGAGAGGCGCCGAGCCAGTCGGCCAGCGACGCGAGCAGGGCGGCGTCCGACAGGTCGGGCCACTCCTCGCCGGCATGGCGGCGGAGGAAGCCGATGCGCTCGCGCCAGCGCACGAGCTCGTCATTCCAGGGCAGGGAGCCGAGCCCGAGCTGGCGCACGCCGTCGAGGATGGCAGCCTGCACCTTGTCAGGATCGGGATGGCTGAGCGGCTTGTCCTCCAGCGCGAGCGCACCCAGCCGGCGCCGCCGCCGCGCCAGCACCGCGCCGTCGCGCGCGCTCCACTGCACCAGCTGCTCGTCGACGATGCGGTCGGCGTAGAGGTCTTCGATCTCCGCGGCGGTAATCGGCGCGGCGAGGAAGATTCGCGATTCCTGCGCCGAGCCGTCGAGATCGGCGACGGCGAGGAACTCCTCGTTGGCCATCGGATCGCCCTCGGGCAGCGCCGCCCCGCGGCCGCCCGACAGGAGATAGCGCCCGGCCGTGCCGGGGCGGCGACGGCCGATCCGGTCGGGATAGGCGAGCGCCAGCAGCGGACCCGTCATGGCGATGTCGGTGCGTTCCTCGCCGCCACCGCGCGGCATCAGGCGTCGGGCCGCCTCCTGGATCAGGCGCAAAGTGCCATCGCGCCGGCCGCTCAAGGCGATGTCGACCCGGTGCCTGAGATCGGCGTCGCGCTGGCCCGGTGGCAGGCGCAGGAAATCGCGTTCGCCCAGGATCGCGGCCAGCAGCGCGGCGACCTTACCTTGCCCCAGCTCCCGGCCTTTCAGGACAAGATGGGCAATGCGCGGATGCTGGCCGAGGCGTGCCATGGCGCGGCCATGCGGCGTGATCGCGCCGCCGGCATCGATCGCGCCGAGATCGGCCAGCAGCACCCGCGCCGTGGCGAGCGAGGCGGCGGGCGGCGGCGTCAGCCACGGCAGGCTCGCGGCATCGCTGGTGCCCCAGGCGGCCAGCTCCAGCGCCAGCGGCGCCAGGTCGGCATCGAGGATCTCGGGCGGCGTGAAGGGCAGCAGCCCGCGCTGTGCCTGCTCCGGCCACAGGCGATAGCAGATGCCGGGTTCGAGACGACCTGCGCGGCCTCGGCGCTGGTCGGCCGAGGCCTGGCTGACGCGCACGGTTTCGAGCCGCGTCATGCCCGAGCGCGGCGAGAACTTCGGCACGCGCATCTGGCCGCTGTCGATCACGATGCGCACGCCCTCGATGGTGAGGCTGGTCTCGGCGATCGAGGTCGCCAGCACGACCTTGCGCCGGCCCGGTGGCGAGGGTGCGATGGCGCGGTCCTGGTCGGCGGGCGAGAGGTCGCCGTAGAGCGGCGCCACGTCGACATTGGGGCCGATGCCCTGCAGCCGCTCCTCGACGCGGCGGATCTCGCCGACGCCCGGCAGGAAGACGAGCGCGCTGCCGGTTTCCTCGGCAAGCGCGCGACGCACCGCGGCGCCGACGGCGTCCTCGATGCGGCCGGCGGACTCGCGATCGAGATAGCGCGTGTCGACCGGGAACATGCGGCCCGCGCTCTCGATGATGGGCGCGCCGCCCAGCCGCGCCGACACCGGACCGGGATCGAGCGTCGCCGACATGGCGACCACGCGCAGATCCTCGCGCAGCGCGCTCTGTGCCTCGCGCACCAGGGCGAATGAAAGATCGGTATCGAGTCCGCGCTCATGCAGCTCGTCGAAGATCACGCAGCCCACCGACTCGAGCGACGGGTCATCCTGCAGCAGGCGCAGGAACAATCCGTCGGTGACGACCTCGATGCGGGTGCGCGGGCCGACCTTGCTGTCGAAGCGCACGCGATAGCCCACGGTCTCGCCGACCGCTTCGCCCAGAGTCGCCGCCATCCGTCGGGCGGCGGCGCGCGCCGCCAGCCGTCGCGGCTCCTGCATCACGATCCTGCGGCCGCCGAGCCACGGTGCATCGAGTAGGGCCAGCGGCACGCGCGTGGTCTTGCCGGCGCCCGGCGGAGCAACGAGCACCGCGGCGTTGCGCTCTTCCAGAGCGGCGCGCAGCCGCGGCAATGCCTCGTCGACGGGAAGTCGCTCCATCGCACCCTGTTAGCGCGACGGTGGATGGACGGGAAGGAGGGGCGGGTTCACTCTGCGACTCGTTTCTTGGAGGAGCGTGCAATGGCTGTCGTCGTCGAGGCTCTGGACCATCTCGTCATGAACGTGCGCGACGTCGAAGTCGCGGCCGCCTGGTACCAGCGGGTGCTGGGCATGACGCGCAAAGACACCGAGCCTCGGCCCGGTCATCGCGTCACGTCGATGCATTTCGGTCGCCAGAAGATCAACCTGCGGCCTGAGACGGCCACACAGAAGCAATGGTTCACCGGCAGGACGGTGGCGCCGGGCAGCGACGACCTGTGTTTCCTGACGCAGTCGGCGCCGCAGGCGGTGGCCGACCATTTCCGGAGTTGCGGCGTGGAGATCGAGGTGGGTCCGAGTGAAAAGAGTGGGGCAATGGGCACGATCGTCTCGGTCTATTGCCGCGATCCCGACGGCAACCTGATCGAGGTCTCTTCGTACAAGTAGGCGCCACATGACCGCGCCGTTCGACGCCTTCGCCCGCTTGCCGCGACCGCAGACGCCGCTGCTCGATCTCGCGACCCTGTGGATCTCACGCCAGCCTGATGGCGATCGGGTAGAGTTCTCCGGTCGAGACGACGGGATTGGTTTACCGAAGTGATCCCACGCTAGAGCAGGAACGTGTGCGTGCGGTCGAGGAAGTCGTGCATGTGCACGATCATCTGGTCTTCCTCGAGCAGGCAGACGCCGTAGGCCGGCGGCTCATGGCTGCCGGGGATGCGGCCCTCGATGACGAAGTCGAGCGCCACCTGGTGGCTGGTCGCACGCAGAGTCGAGAGCGGAATGCCATGCCACGCGCCGGCGATCGGCCGGTGGAGGTGGCCGAAGAACAGGTGGCGGATGTTCCGGCGGCCCTCGACGGCCGCGATGAAATGCTGCGGGTCGAGCAGCGAGATGTCGTCCATGCGCTTCAGCCGCACCTTGAAGGGCGGGTGATGGATGAAGATCATGACCGGCCTGTCGCCCAGGGCGTCGAGCGTCGCCTTCAGCCAGGCGCCGCGCTTCTCGCAGAAAGTACCCCACGGCTTGCCCGGCTCGTTGGTGTCGAGACAGACGGCCGTTACGCCCTCGCCCATGTCGAACGTGAACTGGACGAAGCCGTTCTCGTCGAGCCGTGCCTGCGGAAACGTGGCGCGGAAATTCTCGCGGTCGTCGTGGTTGCCGACCAGCAGGTGGTACGGGATGACCAGCTTGTCGAACTCGCGTTTCAGCGCCGCGTAGGCCTCCAATTCACCCTTGTGGGCAAGGTCGCCGGTGACGATGGCGAAGGCCGCGTCCGCATGGTTGCGATTCACGTCCGCGACGCAGAGCGCCAGCCGGTCGATGGGATTGAGGCCGTAGAGCAGGTTGCCCGGTGGCACGAAGTGGGTGTCGGTGATGTGAATGAATTTCTGCACGGCGTTACTCTGACATGAAAAGGCGGAGCAAGGGATGCCTGCTCCGCCTGCGGGGTTAACCGGTCGCGTCAGCCGGTCACTTCGGCAGCAGCGCCTGCGTGTCCGACGTCATCTTCTTCAGCGCCTCGTCGGGCTTGGCGCTGCCGTTCACGACGGTCTGCAGATGGTCCTTGATCACGTCGGTGATCTTCAGGCCATTCTCGCCGGGGAAGGCATACCAGGCGGTCATGCTCGGCAGCTGGCTGATGGCGACACGGTGGTTGGGGTTCTGGACATAGAAGTCGCCCAGCATGCTGGCGTCCTTCGCGGACAGCGCGTTGGCCGGGAAATAGCCGGTGCCCTTGACCATGATCGTGGCGCCGACCGGGCCGGTGGCGAACTTGATGTACTCCCACGCGGCCTTTTGCTTGGCCGGGTCCTTCGACAGCATCATGGCGACGTTGCCGCCGGCCGGCAGGCGCGACTCGGCGCCGGCGCCCAGCGGGAAGGTGGCGGTGCGGAGGTTGAACACGCCCTGCGACTGCTTGGTGACACCGCCCAGGCGCGAGGTCGAGTGTGCCCAGATGCCGAGGCGGCCCGACACGAAATCCTGCAGCGCGGTTGCCTGGCTCACGTCGCGCATCGTGCCGTCGGCGATCATGAGACGCAGCGTCTCGATCGCCTTCTGGCCCGGCGGCTGGTCGAAGGCCACCGTCTTCTCGTCCGCCGTCAGCATCGTGCCACCGTTGGAGAAGACCAGCGCCTGCCACATCCAGTTGCCGGTGATGTCCCAGTCGAAGTGGAAGCCGGCGATCTTGTTGGCGGGATCGTTGATCTTCTTGGCCAGCGCGAAGATGCCGTCCCAGGTCTTGGGGAAGTTGTCGGGATCGCCGCCGGCCTTCTTAACCAGGTCGGCATTGAAATAGATGATCGGCGTCGAGAGCGAGAAGCCCATGCCGTACTGCTTTCCCTTGACCTGGCCGAGCGTCAGCAGGGCGCCGTCATAGCCCGCCTTGGCCCAATCCTTCTCGGCGGCGATCATGGCGTCGAGCGGCTGGGCGATGCCGCGGTCGGCGAGGATGCGCTGCCGATTGAGGCCCTGGAACGTGACGTCCGGCAGCTGGCCGGTGACGGCGTTGCGCAGGACCTGCTGCGTGGCGTCCTCGTATTCCTTGGTCGGCTGGACGAATTTGACCTTGATGTCGGGATGCGCCGCCATGAACTGCTTGGCGACCTCCTCCTGCACCTCCTTGAAGATGTCGGGGATCGCGTACTGGACGGTGATCTCGGTCTGTGCGGCCGCGGGGCCCGCGGCGAATACGGCGGCGAGTGCCGCCAGGCCCAGGAACTTGCGCATGATTGTCTCCCTTCCCTGAAGGCACCTAAGTCACACGTGGCTGTTGCCGTTTTCTTTCAGCCCTTCATGCCGCTGAGCGTAACTCCCTCGATGAACCGTCGCTGGGCGGCGAGGAACAGCAGGACCAGCGGGGCGGTGATCACCACGGTGCCGGCCATCAGCGGGCCGAAATCGCTGCCGGCCTCCTCGTTCCTGAAGAACAGGGTACCCAGGGGGGGCGTGGCGAGGTCGCCGGTCTGGATGACGATCAACGGCCAGAAGAAGTCGTTCCAGTGCGAGACGATGGAGATCACGCCGAAGGCCAGCATGGCGGGCATCGCGAGCGGCAGCATGATGCGCCACAGGATCTCGAACTCGCCCAGCCCGTCGATCCGGGCGGCATGCATCAGGTCGTCGGGCACGGTCTTGAAGAACTGCCGCATCAGGAAGATGCCGAAGGCCGAGAAGACGAACGGCAGGATGAGGGCGGCATAGCTGTCCAGCAGGCCGGCCTCGTAGAGCATGACGTAGCGCGGGATGGCGGGCGCCTGGGCTGGAATCATGAGACCGATCAGGACCATCGTGAAAAGAATGTCGCGTCCCCTGAAGCGCAGCTTGGCCAGCGCGTAGGCGGCCGGCAGGGAGACCATCAGCTGCAGGAGGAAGATGCCGCCGGTCACGATGACGCCGTTCAGCAGGTAGCGCAGCAGCGGCACCTTGGTGAAGGCCTTGGTGTAGTTCTCCGCCGCCGCCCAGGTGTTGGGCAGCAGGCTGAGCTTGGTCGAGAAGATCTCGTTGGGCGGCTTCAGCGACGTCGAGACCATCCAGACGAACGGCGCCAGCATGATCACCAGCCCGGCGATCAGGAGGAGATGGCGCAGCACGTGGCCCAGCATCGAGCCGCCCGGTCTCATGCGAGGGCCTTCATCCGTAGTGCGTCCTCTTCTCGCCGGCCTTCACCTGCAGGAGCGTGAGCGCCAGCACGACGACGAGGAACACCACCGTGATGGCGGCGCCATAGCCGGTGCGGAAGAAATTGAAGGCCTCGGTATACATCGTATAGAGCAGCACCTCGGTCGACTTGTTCGGCCCGCCCTTGGTCAGCACCTCCACAGTGTCGAAGACCTGGAAGGAGCGGATGCCCGACACGACGGTGACGAACAGGGTCGCCGGCCCGAGCATCGGCCAGGTGACGCAGCGGAAACGCTCCCAGGCCGAGGCCGCGCCGTCGATCTCGGCGGCCTCGTATAGATCCGCAGGGATGGATTTGAGCCCGGCCATGAACAGCACCATGTTGAGGCCGGCCGACTGCCAGATGCCGATGCCCGCCAGCGTGAACAGCGCGCGGCCCGGGTTCTTCAGCCAGTCGCCGCCCTGGATGCCGATCTGTTCGAGCACGACGTTGATCAGTCCGACGCTGGGATGCAGCAGGAATTCCCAGACCACGGCCATGGCGATCAGCGTCGAGGTCACGGGCAGGAAGTAGGCGGCGCGATAGAAGGCGCGCCCGAACGTGGCGCCCTCGATCAGCAGGGCAAGGCCGAGGCCGAGGAACACCGAGCCGGGCACGACCACCAGGCAGTAGACGGCCGTGTTGCCGAACGATTTCCAGAAGACGCGATCGGTGAACAGCTGCGCGTAGTTGCCGAGGCCGATGAAATTCATGGTCGGCGCGCCGAGTTGCCAGTCGGTCAGCGACAGTACGAACACGGCCAGCGTCGGCCCCGCGAGCAGAACGACGAACATGAGCCACGCCGGCGAGACCAGCGCTTGCGCGGCGCGCCGTTCGGCCGGCGTGGCATCCTGGATGTATTGCGTCGTCACCGCACGCGCTTTCCCTGGGAGTCGAACTTGAGCACGCGATGGGGCAGCGGCTTCAGCCCGACGGCCTCGCCGCGCTGCGGATCGTGCTCGGAATGGGCATCGATGCGGGCGATCAATGCGGTCGCATGGCCCCGCACGTCGACGTGAACAAGGCTCTCCGAGCCCATGTGCTCGACAAGCCGGACATGGCCCGCGAGCGCGCCGGTCTCGTAGGGCGCCACGAGCTGCATGGATTCCGGCCGCACGCCATGGAAGCCGCCCTCGACCGGGATGACGTTGATCTTCGGGCTGCCGACGAATTCCGCGACGGCCAGTGTCTCGGGATCGTCGTAGAGCTGCCGGGGCGGCGCCACCTGCTCGAGCTTGCCCGCGAGCATGACCGCGACGCGATCGGACATGGTCATCGCCTCGGCCTGGTCATGCGTCACGTAGATCATCGTGGCGCCCAGCCGGCGCTGGAGGTCGGTAAGTTCGGAGCGCATCTGCACGCGCAGCTTGGCGTCCAGGTTGGACAGCGGCTCGTCGAGCAGGAAGGCGGCAGGATGTCGGACCATGGCGCGGCCCAGGGCGACGCGCTGTTTCTGGCCGCCCGACAGCTGGCCCGGCTTGCGGCCCAGGAGCGCGCCGATGTCGAGGGCCTGGGCGGCTTCCGTCACATCCTTCGCGATGGTCCTGCGCGCGGCGGCGGTGCCCGGCAGCAGCGATCCGAGCCAGGGCAGGCGCTGCCAGACGTTCATGCGGCGCATGGAGAGCGGCAGGCCGATATTCTCCGCCACCGTCATGTGGGGATAGAGCGCGTAGCTCTGGAAAACCATGGCGATGTCGCGGTCGCGTGCCGGGAGTTCGTCGACCCGCCGGCCGCCGAGGACAATGGCGCCTGCATCGTTGCGCTCCAGCCCCGCCACGATACGCAGCAGGGTCGACTTGCCGCAGCCCGACGGTCCGAGGAGCGTCAGGAATTCGCCGTCGGCAATCTTGAGTGAAATGTCCTTCAGGACCTCGACCGGCCCGAAACTCTTTCGGACCCCGTCGATGGAAATCGTCGCCACGCGACCGTCGCTCCCCACAGCTCTCGCCGTGGCGTAGCCGACTTCTGTGACAGTATTTGTGCGACGGACGGCCGGCGCCGGTCGCTCGCTAGTAGAGGCCGTACTTCTTCGGCGGGCCGGGGTGGTTCACGCACAGCATCTCGGGCGAGGTGATCGGGCCCATCTTGATGCGTTCTTCCTCGCACTTCTCGTAGGTGAAGGGGCCGCCGAACACCTTGGGACCGCCGCCGACGATGATGTAGGACTTCTCAAGATACCAGCCCGGCCCCGTATAGGCCTGGCTTGCGCCGGGCCCGGTGCAGGCCCCCAGGGTCGTGGCCAGGGCAACGGCCAGCAGGGGAGCCGCGAGCAGGGTCGTCCAGCGACCGATCGAACGTTCCGACATCAGCTCAGCCTCTCCCCCGGGCAATGAACGCTGCCCCTCTCCGGCAGGCAAATTAGGCCATGGGCGCGGCCTCTTCAATGCATCGCGGGGCGCAGTTGCCAAACTCGATCGAATTCAAGCCGATAGCGTCGCTTTCTCAGGTCGGCTCTCGCGATGCAACGAGGGCTTTCGTTTGCAGGGCCGACCGGGCTAATAATGCCGCGATTAAGCGAACGCATCCGGGGAGATGCTGGGCCAGCTAGCGCGCCAGCAAGGTAGAATTATGGCATTGCCTGAGAAGCAGGGACTGTACGACCCACGCAACGAACACGATTCCTGCGGCGTCGGCTTCGTGGCCGATATCAAGGGCCGGAAAACGCATGCCATCGTGCGCCAGGGGCTGCAGATCCTGGTCAATCTCGACCATCGCGGCGCCGTCGGCGCCGATCCGCTGATGGGCGACGGCGCTGGCGCCATGATCCAGATTCCGGACGCGCTGCTGCGCGACTGGGCGCGCAAGGAAGGCGTCGACCTGCCGGAGCCCGGCCACTACGCCGTGGCGATGTGCTTCCTGCCGCCCGACGAGAAAGCAAGAGCGTTTGCAATCAAGCGCTTCGAGCATTTCATTAAAGTAGAAAAGCAGAAGATGGTGGGTTGGCGCGATGTGCCGACCGACCTGACGGGCCTCGGCAAGGCGGTCATCGAATCGATGCCGGTCATCCGCATGGCGATCGTCGGCCGAGGCGCGAAAGTCGCCGACCAGGACGCGTTCGAGCGCAAGGTGCTGGCGATCCGCAAGCAGACTCAGAACCCGCTGGCCGACCTTGAGAAGAAGCACAAGCTGCCCGGCCTGTCGGACCTCTACATGCCGTCCTTCTCGTCGCGCACCGTGGTCTACAAGGGTCTGCTGCTCGCGCACCAGGTTGAGAGTTTCTATGAGGATCTGAGAAATCCTCTTTGTGAATCAGCGCTTTGCCTCGTTCACCAGAGATTCTCCACGAACACGTTCCCGTCGTGGAAGCTGGCCCATCCCTACCGCTTCATCGCCCATAACGGCGAGATCAACACGGTCCGCGGCAACGTCAACTGGATGTACGCCCGCCGGCGCACGATGGAATCCGACCTGATCGGCGCCGACCTCGACAAGATGTGGCCGATCATCCCGCACGGCCAGTCGGACACGGCCTGCCTCGACAATGCGCTCGAACTGCTGGTCGCCGGCGGCTATTCGCTGAGCCACGCCATGATGATGCTGATTCCGGAGGCCTGGGCCGGCAATCCGCTGATGGATTCCAGCCGCAAGGCCTTCTACGAGTATCACGCAGCGCTGATGGAGCCGTGGGACGGCCCGGCCTCGATCGCTTTCACCGACGGCCGCCAGATCGGCGCCACGCTCGACCGCAACGGGTTGCGGCCGGCGCGCTTCCTCATCACCGCGGACGATCTCGTGGTGATGTCGTCGGAATCCGGCGTCCTGCCGATCCCCGACGAGAAGATCGTGCGCAAGTGGCGCCTGCAGCCCGGCAAGATGCTGCTGATCGACCTCGAAGAGGGCCGCATCGTCGAGGACGAGGAGCTGAAGCGGACCCTGGCCGAGGCAGAGCCCTATGAGGAGTGGCTGAAGGAGACGCAGCACAAGCTCGAGGAGCTGTCGGAGATTCCCGACGCGCCCTCGCCGGTGGCATCGAACGATCCCTCGACCCTGCTCGATCGCCAGCAGGCCTTCGGCTACACGCAGGAGGACATCCAGTTCTTCCTCGAGCCGATGTCCAGCGTGGCCGACGATCCGATCGGCTCGATGGGCACCGACACGCCCATCGCCGTGCTCTCGAAGAAGCCGAAGCTGCTCTACAACTACTTCAAGCAGAACTTCGCGCAGGTCACCAATCCGCCGATCGATCCGATCCGCGAGGAGCTGGTGATGTCGCTGGTCTCGATGATCGGCCCGCGCCCCAACCTGCTCGGCCGCCATGCCGGCATGCACAAGCGCCTCGAAGTGGCCCAGCCGGTGCTGACCAACGCCGAACTGGAGAAGATCCGCTCGATCGAGGACCTGCTCGACGGCTCGTTCCGCACCGCCACCATCGACACGACGTGGCTGGCCTCAGAAGGCGCGGCCGGGCTCGAAGAGGCGCTGGACCGCGTCTGCGCCGAGGCGACCGACCACGTGTTGGCCGACCGCAACATCCTGATCCTGTCGGATCGCGCGGTGTCGGCCGAGCGCGTCCCGATCCCGGCGCTGCTGGCGACGGCCGCCGTGCATCACAGCCTGATCCGTCGCGGCCTGCGCACCCAGACGGGTCTGGTGGTCGAGACCGGCGAGGCACGCGAGGTCCATCACTTCTGTTGCCTGGCGGGCTACGGCGCCGAGGCTGTGAACCCCTATCTCGCCTTCGAGACGCTGGAGACGCTGCGCGTCCAGAACGGCCTGCCGCTGAAGCCGTACGAGGTTCAGAAGAACTTCATCAAGGCGATCGGCAAGGGCCTGCTCAAGGTCATGTCCAAGATGGGCATCTCGACCTACCAGTCCTATTGCGGCGCGCAGATCTTCGACGCGGTCGGCCTGCATTCGGGCTTCGTCGAGAAGTACTTCACCGGCACCGCCACCACGATCGAGGGCGCCGGCTGGCAGGAGATCGCCGAGGAGACGGTGCGCCGCCATCGCAACGCCTACGGCGACAATCCGGTCTACCGCACCATGCTCGATGTCGGCGGCGACTATGCCTTCCGTCTGCGGGGCGAGGAGCATGCCTGGACGCCCGAGAGCGTGTCGCGCCTGCAGCACGCGGTCCGCGGCAACTCATCGGACGACTACAAGGCCTTCGCGACCTCGATCAACGAGCAGAGCGAACGGCTGCTCACCATCCGCGGCCTGATGCAGTTCAAGTGGGCGGAGCAGCCCATTCCGGTCGAGGAGGTCGAGCCGGCGGCCGCCATCGTCAGGCGCTTCGCCACCGGCGCCATGAGCTTCGGGTCGATCAGCCGCGAGGCGCACACCACGCTCGCGATCGCCATGAACCGCATCGGCGGCAAGTCGAACACCGGCGAAGGCGGCGAGGAGGCGGATCGCTTCAAGCGGATGGCCAACGGCGATTCGATGCGTTCGGCGATCAAGCAGGTCGCGTCCGGCCGCTTCGGCGTCACGGCCGAGTACCTGGTCAATGCCGACGACATCCAGATCAAGATGGCGCAGGGCGCGAAGCCCGGCGAGGGCGGGCAGCTGCCCGGACACAAGGTCGACGAGAACATCGCCCGCGTGCGCCGCTCGACGGCCGGCGTCGGCCTGATCTCGCCGCCGCCGCATCACGACATCTATTCGATCGAGGACCTGGCGCAGCTCATCCACGATCTGAAGAACGTGAACACGGCGGCGCGGGTCTCCGTGAAGCTCGTTTCCGAGGTCGGCGTCGGCACGGTCGCTGCCGGCGTCAGCAAGGCGCGCGCCGACCATGTGACGATCTCGGGCTACGAGGGTGGCACCGGCGCCTCGCCGCTCACCTCGCTCACCCATGCCGGTTCGCCGTGGGAGATCGGCCTCGCCGAGACGCAGCAGACGCTGGTGCTGAACGGGCTGCGAGGCCGCATCGCCGTGCAGGTCGACGGCGGCCTGCGCACCGGCCGCGACGTCGCCATCGGCGCGCTGCTGGGCGCCGACGAGTTCGGCTTTGCCACCGCGCCGCTGATCGCGGCGGGGTGCATCATGATGCGCAAGTGTCACCTGAACACCTGTCCGGTGGGCGTGGCGACGCAGGACCCGGTGCTGCGCAAGCGCTTCACCGGCCAGCCCGAGCACGTCATCAACTACTTCTTCTTCGTGGCCGAGGAACTGCGCGAGATCATGGCGCGGCTGGGCTTCCGCACGCTGAACGAGATGATCGGCCATGTCGACCGGCTCGACATGCGCCACGCCATCGACCACTGGAAGGCGGGCGGCGTCGACCTGTCGAAGCTGCTCTACCAGGCGCCGGCGCGTACCGGCGTGGCGATCTGGAATGTCGAGCGCCAGGACCATGGCCTCGACAAGGCGCTGGACCACAAGCTCATCGAGGCGGCGCAGCCGGCGCTCGAGAAGGGCGAGCCGGTGCAGATCGCCCTGCCGGTCACCAACGTGAACCGCACCGTCGGTGCCATGCTCTCGGGCGAGGTGGCGCGGCGCTACGGCCACGCCGGCCTGCCGGAGGACACGATCTCCGTGCGCCTGACCGGAACCGCCGGTCAGAGCTTCGGCGCCTTCCTGGCGCGGGGCGTGTCGCTCGAACTGTCGGGTGACGGCAACGACTATGTCGGCAAGGGCCTGTCGGGCGGCCGCGTCGTCGTACGCCAGCCGAAGGATTGCGCGCGCGACCCGCTGAAGAACATCATCGTCGGCAACACCGTGCTCTACGGCGCCATCGGCGGCGAGGCCTACTTCGAGGGCGTGGCGGGCGAACGCTTCGCCGTCCGCAACTCCGGCGCGGTCTGCGTCGTCGAGGGCACGGGCGACCATGGCTGCGAGTACATGACGGGCGGCGTGGTGGTCGTGCTGGGCGATACCGGGCGCAACTTCGCGGCCGGCATGTCCGGTGGCGTTGCCTACGTCTACGATCCCCGGGCCCGCTTCACGGAGCTGTGCAACCCGTCGATGGTCGATCTGGAGAAGGTCGGTCCGGCCTCGACCGACGGCGACGAGACCGGGCGTCCGCGCCAGCGCGCGCTCGACGTCGAGGACAACGGGATGGGCGACGTGCTGCGCTTCGACGCCGAGCGCCTGCGCATCCTGGTGGAGCGACACCATCTCCATACCGGCAGCGCGCAGGCGCGCGCACTCCTGGAGGACTGGGACAATGCGCTGCAGAGCTTCGTGAAGGTGATGCCGCGAGACTACAAGCACGCGCTGCTGAGGGCGCGCGATCAGGCGGCGGCGAAGGCCGTCGCGGCGGAGTGACGGCCGCTTGCCGTCATCCCGGGCCCTCGCGGGCATCTGCAAAGATTTGAGCTGGAGTTACTGACATGGGCCTAGCCACGGGCTTCCTCGAGATCGAGCGCAAGGACCGGTCCTACGAACCGGTCGAGCAGCGCCTGAAGAACTACAAGGAATTCGTCCTGCCGATGGCCCCGGCCGAGGTGTCGCGGCAGGGCGCGCGCTGCATGGATTGCGGCATCCCGTATTGTCACAACGGATGTCCGGTCAACAACATCATCCCGCAGTTCAACGAACTCGTGCGCCGCGACCGCTGGAAGGATGCGCTCGAGGTCCTGCAGTCGACCAACAACTTCCCGGAGTTCACCGGCCGCATCTGCCCCGCGCCCTGCGAGGCCTCGTGCACGCTGAACATCGACGACAACCCGGTGACCATCAAGTCGATCGAATGCGCGATCGTCGATCGCGGCTGGCAGGAGGGCTGGATCCAGCCGCTGGTGCCCGCCCACAAGACCGGCAAGCGCGTTGCCGTCATCGGCTCCGGGCCGGCGGGTCTCTCCTGCGCCCAGCAACTCGCGCGCGCCGGCCATTCGGTGACGCTGTTCGAGAAGGCCGACCGGGTCGGTGGCCTGCTGCGCTACGGCATTCCCGACTTCAAGATGGAGAAGCACCATATCGACCGGCGCATGCGCCAGATGGAGGCCGAGGGCGTCGAGTTCCGGACCGGCGTCGAGGTCGGCGCGACCCTGTCGATCAAGTCGCTGCTCGAGGGCTATGACGCCGTCGCGCTCACGGGCGGCGCCGAGCTGCCGCGCGATCTCGAGGTCCCGGGGCGCGAGCTGAGCGGCATCCACTTCGCGATGGATTTCCTGACGCAACAGAACAAGCGCAACGCCGGCGACGACGAGGCGCGGGCCGCCCCGCGCGGGACGCTCACCGCCAAGGGCAAGCATGTCATCGTGATCGGCGGCGGCGACACCGGTTCCGATTGCGTCGGCACGTCGAACCGTCATGGCGCCGCTTCGGTGACGCAGCTCGAGGTGATGCCGCAGCCGCCGGTGCGCGAGAACAAGGCGCTGACCTGGCCGGACTGGCCGCTCAAGATGCGCACCTCGTCGAGCCATGAGGAGGGCGCGGCCCGCGATTTCGCGGTGCTGACCAAGCGTGCAGTGGGCAGCAACGGCAAGATCGAGGCGCTGGAGTGCGTGCGCGTCGAATGGGTGAAGGGTGCCGACGGTCGGATGGCGATGCAGGAGGTCGCGGGCAGCACCTTCGAGCTCAGGGCCGACCTGGTGCTGCTGGCCATGGGATTCCTCGGGCCGCGCCGGCCCGGCCTGGTCGAGCAGGCGGGCGTCGCGCTCGATCCGCGTGGCAACGTCGCGGCCAACGTGAAGGACTACCAGACCTCGGTGCCGAGGCTGTTCGCCGCCGGCGACATGCGTCGCGGCCAGTCGCTGGTCGTGTGGGCGATCCGCGAGGGCCGCCAGTGCGCCCGCTCGATTGACGAAAGCCTGATGGGATCTTCTACCCTGCCGCGTTGACGTGCGGAACGGTTGTTGTTCGCTTGCCGGCAATTTTGTCCTAGCATCAGCCGATGAAGCTTCTGCTGATTCAGGGCGCGAACATGGAGTATCTGGGCCGGCGCCAGCCGGAACTCTATGGCACGACCACGGCCAAGGAACTGGACGCCGCGATCCGGCGCCGGGCCCGGGACCTCGGCGTGGATATCGAGATCTTCTACACGAACACCGAAGGCGAGGCCGTGTCGGCGATCTACAGGGCCGACCGTGCCAAGGTCGACGGGCTGCTGTTCAATCCCGCGGGGTTTCTCCACGCCGGTCACGCGCTGCGCGATTGCCTCCGGTCGATTTCCATGCCGGCGATCGAAATCCACATGACCAACATCGAGAAGCGCGGTTTCGGCTCCATCACCGCCGAGGTGGCGGTCGGGATGATCGCGGGCTTCGGCGTCGATTCCTACCTTCTGGCTCTTGAGGCCATGGTGTCGCGGGTACGCCCGGCAGCGGCCTGACGACCGGTTTCGGTTTCGGGCCCCCGGCCGTTGGGATCGAGGAACTGGAGCAGCGTGTCGGTGTCGGAGCGCTCTGCCGCCGTCCAGACGGGAGGGCCGAGAACCACCTCGTCTCCGACACCGGCGAAGTCGCGCGAGCGGCGGGCCACGAGCGAGTTGGGCGGCGCGTCCAGCGTGGCGGCCAGCAGATCGGCGAGATGCGACCGATGTATCAGGTCGTCGTCGGCGTGGAAGAAAATCCAATCGCCGGTCGTGACGGCAAAACCGGTATTGCGCGCGGCGCTCGGTCCGCGCGAAGACTTGTGGCGCACGACCTTCACGCGCGGAAACAAGACTACACGACCATGACGGTTTGCAGTGGCGGGGATGACTGTGGCTACCAGATGCCCGTCAGCAGCGTTGTCGGTGCATAATCCCCGAAAATCGTCAGGTAGGGGAAAGCCGAACGGGTGCGCCACGCCCGCGCGACCCGGATGCGCCACAGGCGCTCGGTCCCTTCCGGCCCGATCTCGCCCGGATGCCAGTCGATGGTCACTGTGCCCTGGAGCTGCAGCACGTCCCCGGTGCCGAAATTCACGAACAGCAGGCCGGCCCGGGGGTCGCCCAGCAGGTTGCCCAGCGTGTTGAAGAAGCGATTGCCGCGGAAATCGGGAATGACGAGCGTGTCGCCGTGCACGCCGACGAAACCCGGCCGGCCGCCGCGATGGGATATGTCGAACCCGCCCTCGGCCCCGAGCGCCGCCCGGCCGCGGCTGGCGACGAAGAACGTTTCGGCTGATTCGATCAGATCGCGCGCCGCTTCGTCCAGCCCGGCCAACGTCTCGACCGGGCCGGCCTTCCTGTCGCGTCCGACCACCTTGCGCGTCTGGATGTATTGCGGGCAGTTGCCGAAGCTCTGGGCGATATGGACCGTGAGCCCCTCGCCGCGTGTCACGATCCGGCCGTTGGCGCGGTTGCGCCGCCGCGTCGAGAGGTCGATCCCCAGCAAGCCGATGTCGGAGCCGGCCGCAAAGCCGGGTGCCGCGGGATCGCCCTCGCGCGGCAGGGCATCGATGCGCAGCGTCATCGGGTCGGGCGACGCGATGAACCCGGGCGCGCCGGTCAAAACCGATGCCATCGGCCAGCCCTGCGCATCCGGCGTTGCGATGAAAAGGTAGGGCAGCAGGCCGAAGAACTCGCGATGCTGCTCCGGCAGGAGGGGCCGGATGGGCGCCCGCCCTATGCGGTATCCGGCCAGCGCCTGTGCCGCCTGCTCGTCGGCATGGAACGGCAGGAAGTCCATCTCACTGCGGGTCATCGCATACCTCACCCTTCCTTCAACGCGAACGACTGTCGGTGTTGCCAAGGTAAGGTCGGTCGATTGCGGCGATAACGGCATGAATGATAAAGTCATAATTGCAAGAATCGGAAGAATGCATGGACCGGCTGGACGAGTTCGCGACCTTCGTACGCATCGTCGAGGAGGGGAGTCTGGCCCGGGCGGCCCAGCGCCTGCGCCGCTCCGCGCCGGCGGTGACGCGGGCGCTGGCGGCGCTCGAGGATCGCATCGGCGTGCGTCTGATCGATCGCACGACGCGGCGGCTCGCGCCGACGGAGGCCGGGCGCGCGCTCTATGAGCGGGCGCGTGCGGTCGTCGCGGACTATGAGGCCGCCGCAGCGGGTGCTCGCGAGGCGCCGGTTCGCGGGCTGCTGCGCATCGCCGCGCCGGTGCAATTCGGCCGGCGCCATGTCGCGCCGCTCGCGACGCGCTTCCTCGACAGTCACGACGGCGTCGAGATCGAACTCTTGCTGAACGACCGCAACGTCGACCTCATCGAGGAAGGGATCGACGTGGCTGTCCGCATCGGCGCCCTTGCCGATTCGGGTCTCGTCGCCCGACCGGTCGGGCACGTCCGGCGGCAGTGGGTGGCGAGTCCTGCCTATCTCGCCGGGCAGGGCACGCCGAAGGAACCGGCGGATCTCGCAAGGCACGAGGCGCTGCTGGGCACGTCCCGCGGGGCGATGGAATGGACTTTCGGCAGCCGCCGTCGCGGCGCGCCTACCCATCTCGCGGGCCGGCTGCGCGTCGACGATATCGAGACCCGCCTGCGCCTCGCGCGCGAGGGCCGCGGCATCGCACAGTTCCTCTCCTATCAGATCGCCGAAGATCTGGCCGCCGGACGTCTCGTGCGCCTGCTGCGCCGCTTCGAGGCGCCGCCGCTGCCGGTGCAACTCCTCACGAAGGGCCGCGCCCATCGTGCACCGAAGATCGACGCGTTCCTCGATTTCGCGACGAGGAAATTGTCGGCCCTGCCTGTACTGCACCCCGATTGACCGACTCGGAGCAGTCCGAAGGAGATGCCGTTCGAGACGACGAACGCGGCCTAGCCTTTGAGCCGCGCGACGTACCCGCGATAGGTGCAGCGGCCGAGTTCGGGATGCGTCTGGATGCGGTGGGCGAGCTGGTCGATGGTCCACTCGTCGAGGATCTCGTAGCCCAGCGTCTGCAGCGCTGCCGGCACTTCGTACACATTGCGCATCTGGTAGGGCACTTCGGCCAGGCCGAAATTCTCAAGCGTGACGACGGTCGGGCCGTCGCGCGTCACGACCTTGTTCAGCAGGATGTGGCGCGGCCGACTGGCGAGGCGGCCGACCAGCTCCTCGAACGGCTCGCGCAGATAAGGCAGCAGGCCCGAGGCCAGCAGCACGTCCGCGGACGGCGCCTCCTCGGGGCGCTCGACGAAGGAGAGAGTGCGGTCTTGCGGTCGTTGCTGTGCGCGGCCGGCCCGCACCAGCGCGGGCAGGTCGTAGACCACCCATTGCAGCCGATCGAGGTCGAGATAGGGCGCGAAAGCACGGTACTTCACGCCGACATGGCCGCCGGCGTCGACCAGGCATCGGATGTCGGGCGCCAGGCGCTGCAGCCAGTAGAGAACCGGGTAGTCCCACGGCGCGCGCTCCTGCATGAACGCCTGCGAGACCGGTGCGACGCTGTCGTGGTCGTAGCCTGCCAGCCGGCCTGCCCGGACGTTCGCCAGTGCCTCGTCGTAGGAGGCGAAGGCGCCGCGGAAGCGCACCGGCTCGCCGCGCAGGGCACGGAAGCGGCCATAGGCCATGAAGCCGAGCTTTTTCAAAGGATCCAGCACCGCCGCGAACCTAGCCAACCGCCGACGGAGTGTCCAAGATCGCGGCCGTAGCATGAGCCGACACGACATCCAACTCTGGGCCTGGTCTCTCGACGACGAGCCGCCAGGCGGCGAGACCCTGCTTACCGATGAGGAGCGCGACCGCGCGCAACGCTTCGTCGGTCCGTTGCTGCAGCGTCGCTTCGTGGCGGCGCGCGCCCAGCTCCGCGCCCTGCTCGGCCACCATCTCGGCCGCGATCCCCGCAGCCTCGTCTTCCTGCTGAACGAGTTCGGCAAACCACGGCTCGCCGACCATTCCGGAGTGCATTTCAGCCTCAGCCATTCCCAGGATCGCGCGCTGCTGGCGGTGAGCGACGGCCCGGAGATCGGTGCCGACCTCGAGATGATGCGCGCCGTCGACCATCTCGACCTCGCGCGACGCTACTTCCATCCCGACGAGGTCGGCGCCATCGAGCGGCATCGAGACCCGCGGCAGGCCTTCTTTCGAATCTGGACGCTCAAGGAGGCGGTGGTGAAGGCGATCGGCCTCGGCCTGTCGCTGCCGCTCGACGGCTTCGCGGTCTCGATCGACGGGCCGCGCCCCGTCATGGCCGTCGCGCCGTCCGAGTCGCCGGGCGCCTGGTGGCTGCACCTCGAGCCGGGCGACTACTGCCGCGCCGTGGCGGTGCCCGGCGGCGGCGAACTCGGACTGATCCAGCGCAACGTCTGATCGCTGCGGCCGAGCAACGCCCGGAGGGCTGCCTCGTCGCGCAGCAGGGCGCCTCGGAAAAAGGCGACCTGGGTCCGGCCGATCGCCTCGTTGATGTCCGCACGTTCGAAGTTCGTGCGGATCGGCAGATGGCGGGGCATCCGGAACAACCCATCAGCGAGGTCGTTGTGCTCAGCAGCCGGGATCTGCGCCCAGTAACCGTGCGGTCGCTCCATGCGAAGACTGTTGTGCGGGATGTCGAGGGCGCTCACCTTGGCGTAGTTGCGCGTGAACGCATCGGGTGAGGCGAGCTCGGCATCGGAGGGAAAGGCCTCGCGGCTCGACATCAGGAAATAGTTCGGTACGCCGATGCGACGGGCGGCGGCGCCAAACAGGCCGCCATCGAGATTGTAGACCGCGACGATGTGCGGGTCCTTGGACGCGGCCGCCAGGCCAGAGGGGCCGCCGATCGACATGCCGAGCACGCCGACACGGTCGAGGGCGATCCGGCCGGCGAGGTCGGGAAGCTGGCCGTCGCGCAGTGCCGCCAGCACCTCGACAATGCGGTTGCCCTGGGTGGCGACATGGCGCGCCGCGCGCCGCATCGACTCCTCCGTCTGTGCCTCGGTGAGCAGCTCGAACGACACGCCCTTGTCCGGGTCGGTGGCGCGGTCGCTCGCATAGTCGTCGACGCCCACGACGACAAAGCCGTTGCTCGCGAGATTCTCCACCTGCGCGCGGCTCTGCGCGCGCGTTCCGCCCCAGCCCGGCGAATAGAGGACCAGCGGCGCCGGCCCCTTGAGTTCGCGCGGCTGCCAGATCGTCACGACGAGCGGCTGCCCGTTGGCGTCCTTCAGCGTGGCGTTGCTCTCGGCGACCGCGTCGGGACCGCCGGGCGTCGGCCAGCGCGGCACGAGGACGTACCAGCCGGCCGCCATGACAACGGCCACGACCAGCACAGCGAAGAGGAACAGGCGGAGGAGGGTCACAGCGGACGCAAGACGCTTGCGATCTCGGCCGCTGGCTGCTCGCGGAACATGTCGAAATGGCCGCTGTTCACGTCGACCTTGGCGAACTTGCCGGCGACCAGGGGCTTCCAGCCCATGTGCTCGTCGAACAGCCGGCCGCGCAGCGGCTCCTTGCTGCGGAACAGCACGACGTCGCCGGCATAGGGCGTCGGCCGGTACTGTGCGACCTTGCTGTAGAGATAGTCGTCGAACCACTCGCCGGCCAGTGCCTGCCGCGTCGGTCCCGCTTCCTGGGGCAGCAGGCCGAGATGGTATAGCACCGGCTTGCGCACCAGCTCGTCGAAGCCGACCTCGCCCTTGCGGAACCGCCTGACGCGGTTCCTGTACCGGTCGAGACGGAGTTGCTCGTGGCGCAGCACGCGGTCCCAGCGCGACATGGTCTCGCGATAGCCGGGCGCCCAGCTATCGAACAGCGCGACCAGCGGCACCGTCTCGCCCATCGCCGTGAGTTGACGGGCCGCCTCGAAGGCCAGCACGCCATAGACGCAGTGGCCGCCCAGGATGTAGGGCCCGCGCGGCTGCGCCCAGCGGATCAGCCGCACCGCATAGGCGCCGAAATCCTCGAACGTGCAGGCTTCGAGATCGAGCGGTCCGTCCTGGTGGTACATCAGGATGTCGGTGAAGGGCTTCTGGTCGCCGAGCTGGCGCGCGAGCTGAAAATAGACCGAGCGGTTGTTGAGCACGATCATCGGCGTGCGCGGACCGTCCTCGTGGAAGCGCACGACCTGCCGTTCCGGCTCGTGCACCGGGATGGGCTCGCCACGCGCCACAGCCGGGTGCCCCGACGGCAACGTCCCGCTGGGCGCCGCGATGCCGGCCAGAGCCACGTTCGCCGCCAGCGGCCCGTCGGCCGCGGTCGCGAGAGTCTCAAGGCAGAGGCGCCACGCGTCCAGCAGCGCCTTGACGGTGGCCGGCTCGTAGAGGCCGGCATCGGCCTCGCAGGACAGGCGCCAGCCTTCGTCGCGGCTGATCATGTAGAAGTTGAGTGGCCACTGCGTGCCCGACGAGAAGGAGGGCAGCGAGACCAGGCCGAAGCGGCCCGCGCCGCCGCGCTCGGTCTCGGTGGTGCCGGAATAGGAGCGGTGCAGCACGAGGTTGGCGGCATGCAGCGGTTGCCCGTCGCGGCGCGCGGCGAAATTCTCGGCGATCTCGAACGGCAGGCGTTGGTGGCGCAGCGCTTCCTGCACGCGCTCGTTGGCGACGCCGACGAAGCCGTGCAGGGTCGTGGCGTCGTCGACCGGCAGGTAGAGGGTGATCGAGTTCACTGTCGGCCCGATCAGCTCCGCGGCCTCGGGCTCCTCGCGGTTGGCGACCTGGGAGCCGAACACGATTTCGGCGCTCCCCGTCACGCGATGCAGCATCAGCCCCAGCGCCGCCACGGCCAGGCCGAACAGCGTGGAGTCATGCTTCCGCGCGAAGCTCTCGAACGCCGCGCTGAGCTCACCCGGCAGCAGCAGCGAGGTGATGTTGCTGCGCTCGCCGGGCCGCGTGCCGGTGGGCAGGGCGTGGTCGGCCGGCACGGGGGTGGCCGAAGCGCCGCGGAGCTGTCGCATCCAGTAGGCGCGCGCCTCGTCGAGTTCGCCACTCGCCAGCAGCTCGTTCTGCCAGGCAGCGTAGTCGGCGAACTGCAGGTCGGGCGGTGTGGCGTCGGGCGCGCGGCCGTCGTCGATCGCCTCGGCGGCCGCGCGCAGCTCGCTTACGATCAAGCCGGTCGACCACCCGTCGCAGATCAGCGAATGCAGGGTGAGCAGCAGGACGTCACGGTCGGGCGCCAGCCGCAGCAGGCTGGCGCGCAGGAGCGGCGCCACCGCGGGATCGATCGGCGCCACGGCTTCGGCGCGGGCGATCTCCTCGGCGCGCGCCTCGCGCTCCTCGGCCGGCAGCGCCGTCAGGTCGATGACGTTCAGCTTCACCGGGCAGGACGGATGCACCTCCTGCGCCAGCCGACCGTCGATCTCGCGGAACGAGGTGCGCAGGATCTCGTGCCGGCGCACCAGCGCCTGCAGCGCGCCCTCCGCCGCGGCATGCGACAGCGCGCCGGTCACCAGCCAGCGCATGGCGATGTTCAGTCCCTGCGGTCCGCGGCTGCGTTGCTGGGCGAAGAAGCGTTCCTGCAGCATCGTGCAGGCGAACGCCTGCGCGTCCGCCGCCGGCAGCCCGTCGTCATATTTCCCCATGCTCATGAATTGAGGGTCCGCCGCCGTGCGCCGTGCCGGAAGTCGGCAAGAGAGGGGCCGCGACGGACGTTGGCCTCTCGCGACGCCGCCGGCGTGCCCTCGATAACTTCCGCGAGAGCTGCCACCGTCGGGTTCTTCATCAGCTCGCGTGCGCTGACCGCGATCCCCTCCCGGTCGAGCTGGGCGGCGATGCGGAACACCTGAAGTGAATCCGCGCCCAGGGCGAACAGCGGGTCGTGCACGCCGACCGTGGGCAGTCCGATGGCGGCCGCCCACACTGCGGCGATGCGGTCCTCGAGCGGCGTGCGCGGCGGACTGCTGACCGGCGCCGCGGAGGCCGGTACGGGCAAGGGCAATGCGTTGCGGTCGGTCTTGCCATTGGGCGTGAGCGGCAGCGCATCGAGCGTCACCCAGCGAGACGGCACCATGTAGGCCGGCAGCCGGTCGGCGAGGAAGGCCGAGAGCTGGGCCGCGCGCGCATCGCCTGCCACGTAGCCGACCAGCAGAGGATCGGGCCCCATGTCGGTGCGCAGAACCACGGCGGCGTCGCGCACGCCGGACGCCTGGCGCAGCACTGCCTCGATCTCCTCGAGCTCGATCCGGAAGCCGCGCAGCTTCACCTGATGGTCGATGCGCCCGTGCAACTCGAACTCGCCGCATGGCAGCAGGCGGGCGAGGTCGCCGGTGCGGTAGAGACGCTGCGGCGCGCGGCCGGCCAGCGCGAGGGCGCGGAAGGCGGCGTCGGTTTGGTCGCTGCGGTCGAAGTATCCCTTGGCGAGTCCGTCGCCGCCGATGAACAGGTTGCCGACAGTGCCCGGCGGCGCCAGCTGGTCACGGTCGTCGAGCACGTAGAGGCGCTGGTTGGCAAGCGGCCGGCCGATCGTGACCCCGGTCTCGCCCGGCAGCATCTCGCGGCCCGAGGAGTAGATCGTGGTCTCGGTCGGGCCGTAGAGGTTCCACAGTCGCCCGCCGCCCTCGATTAACCGGTCGACGGTGGCGCGCGAGATCGCCTCGCCGACCGTGATCATGCGCAGGCCGGGCCACGAGGTGAAGCCCGCGTCGAGCAGCATGCGCCACAGGGTCGGCGTCGCCTGCATCAGCGTGGCGGCCGATCTCCCGGCGAGGTGGATCAGCTCGACGCCGGTCCTCACCTCGTCCGCCTCGCTCAGCACGAGACGGCCGCCGCTCACCAGCGGCGCAAAGAGCTCGGTGGCGGCCACGTCGAAAGTGATGGCGCTGGAGCCGATCGTGACGTCGCTCGCCGTGAGTTTCAGCCGGCGGACCACGTCGGTGATCAGGTTGGTGAGCGAGCGATGGCCGACCTCGACGCCCTTGGGCGTACCGGTCGAGCCAGACGTGAAGAGAACGTAGGCCGTCGAGTCAGCCGCCACCTTGGGCAGGGGATGGCGCTGCAGCACCTCGTCGAGGGGGATCCGGTCGGCGCGCAGCGCGAAAGCATAAGGCGCAATCCCCGCGATTCGGTCATCCTGGCAGACAAGGCCGTCGATCTGGGCGGCGATCGCGATCTGCTTCAGCCGCTCGATCGGCTGGCTTGCGTCGAGCGGCACATAGGCGTGGCCCGACTTCAGGGCGGCGAGCAGCGCGACCGGTAGCAGGCGCGAGCGGTCGACCGCGATGGCGATCCGGCCGTGGCGCCTCTCGCAGACGCCCAGCATCTCCTGTGCGAGCCGCGTCGAGTGCCGGTCGAGCTCGGCGTAGGTCAGCGAGCCCCTACGGTCGACGATGGCGACGGCGTCGGGTGTCTTCGCCACCTGCGCGGCGAACAGCTCGTGTAGGCAGCTTTCGTGCGGATAGACCGCCGCGCTGTCGTTGACCTCGTTCAGCACGAAGCGCTCCTGCGCGGGTGTGAGCAGCGGCAGCGCGGCCATGGTCGTGGCCGGCGCCGCGACGAGACCCTCGAGCAGCCGTCGGTAATGCACCATCCACCGTGCGACCGTCTCCTCGTCGTAGAGGTCGCTATTGTAGTCGCAATCGATCCGGAGGCCGGAAGCGGACTCGATTATGTTCACGAACAGGTCGAAATTCACTGCGGCCTTGCCGTTGGGCGTGACCGAGACCCTGGGGCCACCGAAGTCGAGCGCGTCGGCGACCTTCTCCAGGTTGAACTGGATCTCGGTGAGCGGCAGTCGATTGGCGACCCGCTGTATCGGCAGCGCGCGTACCAGCGTGCCGTAGGTGCAGCGCGCATGGTCGAAGCCGTCGAGCAGGCGCTGCGCCACCGCCTCGACGTGGCGAGCGAACGGCGCCTGCCAGTCCACGGCCGCACGGAAGGGCAGCATCTGCACGCAATGGCCGACGAGATCGGGTTGGTCGTCGACCGACTGGCCGGCGACCGGCACGCCCATCACCACGTCGGAGGCGTTGGCGAGGCGGCCGAGCACGGCCTGCAGCGCGGTGAACAGGACGGAGAAGAGCGTCGCGCCGCTCGCCGCGCCGGTCTTGCGGAGCGCGGCGTGGAGGCCGCCATCGAGCCGCGTCGTGTAAGTGGCGCCGGCGAAGGAGCGGAGCGGCGGCCGCGGCCGGTCTACCGGCAGGTCAGGCAGCGGCGGCAGGTCGGCGAACTGGCCGGCCCACCAGGCAAGGTCCGGGGCGCGCGCGTCCTGGGTCTCCGCCTGCGCCGCCGCGTAGTCGGCGAAGCGCGGCGCCGGTGCGAGGTCGGCGGTCGTGTCGGCGCGCGCCGCGCGATAGAGCGCGGCGAGATCGTTCAGCACGATGTTCACCGACCAACCGTCGCAGACGATGTGATGTGCGGTGAAGACCAGCACATGGCGGTCCGCTGCCAGCCGCACGAACGCGGCACGGACGAGCGGGCCGTTCCACAGGTCAAAGGCAGTGCGTGCATCGTCGTCGACCAGCCCGGCCAGAGCGGCTGCCGGATCGGCATCGTGCGAGAGGTCGCGCACGGGAAGGTCGAGCGTGAGGTTGGGCGCGAAGTGCATGCGCTCGCCCGAGCGGTCGACATGGCCGCGCAGCGCCTGGTGGCGCGCCACGACTGCGTTCAGCGCCGCGGCGAGGGCCGCCGGGTCGATTTCGCCCACGAGTTCGACACTCACACCCTCGTTGAAGGCACAGGAAGCATCGTCACCGAGCTGGGCGGCCGCCAGGATCTCGAGCTGCGGCTCGGTGAGAGGCGCTGATTCGCCCGCTGCAGGGCGCACCGCATCGAGGATGCCGCCGCGCTCCAGCGCGTCGAGCGTCGCCGTGAAAGCGCGCTCGATGGTGGCGATATCGGCATCGGAATGGGCCGTCGTCAGGAAGCAGGGATAGCCGTCCTGCACATGGACGCCGAGCTGGCGCATCTTCGGCCAGAACAGGGCGGCGAGCGGCCCTTCGGCCGCGAAGTTCATGTGGAACCAGCTCGAATAGGCTTCGAGGCGCGTCGCGAGTCCGCGCCGCTTCAGCTCGCCGTTCAGCCGTTCCACCAGCCCGCCCATGCGCGCGGCGAGAGTCTCCTGCAGCGCCGGCCCTTCGGCCTTGAGATGCAGCAGCACCGCCTTGCAGGCCGCGAGCGCCAGCGGATGGCGCACGAAGGTGCCGGCGAAGAAGGTCGGTGCCGTCTCGGGGATCGAGTCGTCGCCGTAGCGCCACATGCCGCCGTCGAGCGCATCCATGAAGCGCGCCTTGCCGGCCAGGATGCCGATTGGCATACCGCCGCCCACCACCTTGCCGTAGGTTGCCAAGTCGGCTCGGATGCCGAATACCGCCTGCATGCCGCCCGGATGGACGCGGAAGCCGGTGACGATCTCGTCGAACACCAGCGCCGAGCCGCTGGCCTCGGTGAGCGCCCGCAGCTTCTGGAGGAATTCCTTTGGCCGGAGGTCGGGATGGCGGCTCTGCACCGGCTCGACCATGACCGCGGCGATCTCCTCACCGTTGGCCTCGATCCAGTCGAGGCTGCGGCGGTCGCCATAAGGCAGCACCGTCATGTTGGCCACGGACTCGGGCGGAATGCCCGGCGCCACCGGCACGGCGGCGCGTGCCGCACCACCGCCCGCCTTCACCAGCACCTCGTCGAACTGGCCATGATAGTCGTGGGCGAACACCACGACGCGCTCGCGTCCCGTGACGGCGCGCGCCACGCGCATCGCGGCCATCACCGCCTCGGAGCCGGTGTTGCAGAAGGTGACGCGCTCGTCGCCGGTCATCTCGGAAACCAGCGTCGCGACCTCGCCGGCCAGCGGGCTCTGCGGGCCGATCGGGAAGCCGTCCCTGAGCTGCGCCACGATCGCCTCGGTCACGAAGTCGGGCGAGTGGCCGAACATGGTCTGGCCGTAGCCGTTCACCAGGTCCACATAGTCGTTGCCATCGATGTCGCGGATCTTCGAGCCCTTGGCGCTGGCCGCGATCACCGGATAGACGAGTTCCTTCCACTCCTGGCGGAAGCCCGCGGCGGTGCGCGGATCGGCCAGCGCCGCGCGGTCGCGCTGCGTCCTGGCCTTGGAGAGCTGCGTACGCTCGTTGATCTGGCGCACCAGCGCCTCGACATAGTCGCGCTGGGCGTTGCTCAGCGTGCTCGGCACCTTGGCCGAGGACGGCCGGTAGAGCCGCACCCGCGCCTCGCCATCGTCGGCCGGCGGAGGAGCAGCGGCGAGGGGCGCGGCCGCGGGCTTTGGCTGCACCGCATCGGTCGGCAGGGTTGCGTCGAGATGGCGGGCAAGGGCCGCCGCCGACGGCATGTCCTTCAGGAGCTGGCGGAAGGTGATCCGCATCCTGAACTTGCGCTCGACGGCACGCGCGACCTGGCCCAGCAGCAGTGAGTCGAAACCCAGGTCCACGAAGGTCTCGCGCGGATCTATGTCCGCCGCGCCCGACAGGTGCTCGAGAATGCCGACGATCTCGGCCTGCAAGGTCTCCAGACGCGACGCCGACGCGGCGGCGGGTGCTGCTGCCGCGACCGGCTCCGCCCCGACCGCCGGCATGGGCGCTGCGGCGCGGCGCTGAGTGCGTTCGATCCAGTGCCGCGTGCGCTGGAAACGGTAGGTCGACAGTGGAATCCGCCGCCCCTCGGACGCGCCGACCTGGTTCCAGTCGATGTCGATGCCCGCGCTCCAGAGCGCCCCCAGCGCCTCGCGCAGATCCTCGGTCTCGGCGTCGGGCAGGCTCGCTGCCACGCCGCGCAAGGACCGGCGGTCGACGATCTGTGCCGCCAGGCCCGCGAGGTTGCGGCCCGGACCGACCTCCAGCAGGAACGGCTGGTCGCGCGCCACCGTGGCCAGCGCGTCGGCGAAGCGCACCGGCTCGCGGCCGTGGCGCGCCCAGTATCCCGGATCGGTCGCCTGCGCCGCACTCGCCCAGCCGCCCGTGACGCTGGAGGCGAAGGTACGCTGCGGCGCCTGCAGCGCGACCGCAGCCGCGGCGCGTTCGATGGCCGGCAGTGCGGGATCGAGCGCGCGCGAATGGAAGGCGTGGCTGACGGCGAGCGGCCGGCACATCACGCCGCGCGCGGTAAGGCGGGCGTTCAGGGCATCGATGTCGGCCTTGGGCCCTGCGGCGACCACGAGCTGCGGCGCGTTGATGGCGGCAAGGTCGAGCGCGTCGCCCAGCTCGGCGCGCAGCTCGGCTTCGGGCAGGCGGACCGCCAGCATTGCGCCCGGCGGCATGGCCTGCATCGCCCGCGCCCGCTCGGAAACCAAACGGCAGCCTTCCTCGAAGGTGAAGACGCCGCTGAGGCACGCCGCGACGAACTCGCCGACACTGTGGCCCACCATGGTATCGGGCTCGAGGCCCCAGGACATATAGAGCCGCGCCAGCGCGTACTCGAAGATGAAGAGGCCGGGCTGCGCGTGGAGCGTCGCGTCGCCAGCCGTGGCCTCCGGGTCAAGGAGCAGAGCCTTCAGCCCGTCGCCGACGAGCGGCCCCGCTATGGCGATGCCCTCGTCGACCAGCCGGCGGAACAGCGCGTGGTCGCGATGGAGGTCGCGCGCCATACCGGCATGCTGCGCGCCCTGGCCGGGGAACATGAACACGAGCGGTGGCCGTCCCTGGGCCGTGGTGGCGGGCGGGAGTGAGCGCAATGCCTTGATCGCGTCCTCGGCTGAGTCGGCGGTGACCGCGACGCGGCGGTCGAAGGCTCGGCGGCCGGTCTGCAGGGTGTGGGCGACGTCCTCGATTTGCGCGGCGGGAGCCTGCTCGAGATGGTCGGCCAAGGCGGTTGCGGCCTCGCTCAGCGCCGTATCGTTGCGTGCCGACAGCGGCAGGATGTGGCCGTGGGCGGCCAACGTCGGCCGCCGCGCGGGTTGCGGCGCTTCTTCCAGGACCACGTGGACGTTGGTGCCGCCAACGCCGAACGAACTCACGCCGGAGGGCATCGGCGTCACGGGGAAGTAGAACGGGCTGCCGGCGAGATCGAGGTGCCGGTTGGGGCGCGTGAAGTTGGTGAGCGGCGGGATCTCGCGATGCTGCAGCGCCATCACCGCCTTGATCAGGCCGGTCGCGCCGGAGGCGGCGTCGAGATGGCCGACATTGGCCTTCACCGAGCCCAGCGCACAGTAAGGCTGCTCGACCTGCTGCGCACCGAAGCCGCGCAGCAGCCCGTCGAACTCGATGGGATCGCCGAGCGCCGTCGCCGTGCCGTGGCACTCGACATAACCGATGGTGCGGGCGTCGATGCCGGCGGCGGCGATCGCCGAAGCGATGACCTCCGACTGGCCGCGCACGCTGGGTGCCGTGAAGCCCACCTTGTCGGCGCCGTCGTTGTTGACCGCGCTGCCGCGGATCACCGCGTGGATGTGGTCACCGTCCTCGATCGCGTCGCTGAGCCGCTTCAGCAGCACGACGGCCACGCCGTCGCCGAACACGGTGCCGCCAGCGCCGTCGTCGAACGGCCGGCAGACGCCGTCGGGCGAGACAATACCGCCTTCCTGGTGCAGGTAGCCGCGCTTCTGTGGGAAGGTGATCGAGACGCCGCCTGCCAGCGCCATGTCCGATTGGTACATCAGCAGGCTCTGGCATGCCTGGGCCACGGCCAGCAGCGAGGTCGAGCAGGCGCTCTGCACCGTCATCGCCGGGCCGCGCAGGTTGAGCTTGTACGCGACGCGGGTGGCCAGCGTGTCGGACAGCGCACCCAGCAGCGTGTCGTAGGAGCCGACCTGGTAGTCGCTGGCGAAGCCGTCGGCGCTCTGCCGCTCGGCCAGCACGTTGGTCAGCAGGTAGGTGTTCATGCTCGAGCCGGCGAACACGCCGATCGACCCGGGATACTTCGCGGGATCGTAGCCCGCGTCTTCCAGCGCGGCCCACGCGCATTCCAGCATCAGCCGGTGCTGCGGGTCGGTGAGGGCGGCCTCACGCGGCAGCATGGCGAAGAACTCGGCGTCGAACTTGTCGACGTTCTTCAGGATCGGCCGGGCCCGCACGAAGTTGGGGTCGTGGCGCACGTCGGGGCCGAAGGAATCCTCGAGCTCGGCTTCGGTGAAGCGCCCGATCGAGGTCTTGCCGCTGCGCACGTTCGCCCAGAACTCGGCGACGTCGTCGGCGCCGGGGAAGCGTCCGGCCAGCCCGACGATGGCGATGGCGTTTTCCGGCAGCTCGTCGCTCATCGCGCCAGCCGACTGCGCTGCATCCTCTTCAGCGCGTCCGCCTGCTGCTGCGCGCGGCGGCGGGCGGCCGGGTGGAGCGAAGTATCGCGCCCTTCGATGGCGCGCGCCAGGTCGCGGATGTTAGGATGGCGGAACAGAGCCACCACGTTGACGCCGGGCCAGATGCGCTCGATCGCGGCATGGGCCTCGACCAGCTTCAGCGAGGTGGCGCCGAGATCGAAGAAGTTGGTGTCGGCGCCGACGTTGCGCACGCCCAGCTTGCGCCCGAAGATCTCGCGCAGCCAGCGCTCGGTGTTGTCCTCGGCGGGCTGCACGGTTTCGGCATGCAGCGGATACGGCTTGGGCAGGCGGTCGTGGTCGACCTTGCCGCAGGTCTTGAGCGGGAACTCGTCGAGCACGACGATGCGCGCCGGCCGCATGTGCGGGGGGAGGGTGCGGAGCAGGCCGTTGCGCGCCTCCGACGCCAGCATCGAGGGGTCGCTGTTGGCGGCGGCGCCCTTGATGTAGGCCGTGAGGACGTGGCTGTCCTCGACCTTGCTCGCGGTGACGACGGCGTCGGCGATACCGACGCTTCGTCGCAACGTCTCCTCGATCTCGCCGAGCTCGACCCGCTTGCCGTCGATCTTCACCTGACGATCGCGCCGACCAATGAAGTCGAGCGCGCCGTCCGGACGTCGTCGCGCGAGGTCGCCGGTCCGGTAGATCGTCGCTCCGGGGTGAAAGGGATCGGGCACGAACGTGGCTGCCGACCGGTGGGCGTCCCCGAGATAGCCCGAGGCGAGGCCGAGGCCACCGGCATAAAGCATGCCGATCTCGCCATCCGCCACCGGATTCATGTCGTCGTCGAGCAGGCGCACGTAGGTGCCGCGGATCGGCGTGCCGATGGGCACCGGCCCGGCGCCCCAGCCGGCCTTCGGGATCCGGTAGCAGCAGGTGAAGGTCGTGTTCTCGGTCGGGCCGTAACCGTTGATGAGCTGGCAGTTCGGCAGCTTGGCCTGGGCGCGCCGCACATGGGTGGGCGACAGCACGTCGCCGCCGGCCAGGATCTGGCGCATGTCCCGCAACGCCCGGAGCTGGTGGTCGACCAGCAGATGGAATAGTCCGGCGGTGAACCAGGCCGTGGTGACGCCGTGGCGCTGTATCGTGTCAGCGATCTGCTGCAGGGAGGCTCGATCCTCCTCGACGACGACGCCCCGCGCACCGTGCAGCAACGTGCCCCAGATCTCGAACGTGCTGGCGTCGAAGGGCAGCGGGGCTGCGTGCAGGAACACCTCGTCGGCGGCGAAGCGCGCGTAGGTCTGGTCGGTCACGAGGCGGACCACGGCGCGATGCGGCACGGCGGCTCCCTTCGGGCGGCCGGTCGAGCCCGACGTGTACATCAGGTAGGCAATGTCGTCGGGACGGCAGCGATCCTCGATCGCCGATCCGTCCTCGCGCTCGCATGCCGCC
Organism: Rhodospirillales bacterium; assembly: GCA_947466085.1. Classification (GTDB taxonomy): domain Bacteria; phylum Pseudomonadota; class Alphaproteobacteria; order Reyranellales; family Reyranellaceae; genus Reyranella. The sequence continues at coordinate 4,859 of CANIEC010000012.1, read as the reverse complement.
AACGCCGCATTGAGGCCGAGCACCTGCCCTGGCAGGTCCGTTGCGTCGGACCGGCCGGTCAGCGTGAGGCGCGCGCCGCAATCATGGACGAGCCAGGCGAGGCAGTCGGGAGGTGCGGCGGGGTCGAGCGGCGCGTAGGCAGCGCCTGCCTTGAGGATCGCGAGAATCGCCACGATCGAGCCGACGGAGCGGCCGGCATGCAATGCGATCACATCTCCGGCGGCGACGCCTTGGCGGACAAGGTAGCGCGCGAGCTTGTTGGACCGGCGATCGAGCTCGGCATAGGTCGTCGTCTGATCGCCCTGGACGATGGCGACCGAAGCCGCGGCGGCGGCTGCGCTCGCGGCAAACTGCCCGGTGATCGTTCCGCCCACATCTTCGAAGTCGAACGCATCGACGACGCCGCCGCACGTAGCGGACGTTGCGACGCCAGGTTGTACCCCAGCCATTTATCTTACACCCTTCCCACAACACCAAGACCGTGACCTGGTGCATCGGACCCCTCCGACGCCCACGGTGGTGACCCTTCCCAAGGTCACCTCTTCCCAAGACCAACGTTATCTAGAGTTCGGCGATAGATCAATGTTTGCAACCCGCCAGAGACGAATGGGCGGATTGAATTTCTGCAATGTTCGCGGGCATTTGCGCCGCGCAAGCGCGCAAGACATGCCGTGGACGGCCCCGAGAACGAGCCTGTCTCGACTGTGTGCCGAATAACGACGCCAGACCGGACACTTTTCGGCGCCTGAGTGACAGAGCGAGTCGGGCAGCTGCACGTCGACGATGTCGAGACCCGCCTGCACCTGGCGCGCGAGGGCCGCGCCCATCGCGACAAGGTCAATGCCAAGGTGATGGCCGATCCGGGGATGTAGAAGGCTCCGCCGGAGATGCCGTTCGATCCGAGGCGCATGGCCTATGTCGGCTTCCAGACGGATGTCGCTGCCTGGCCAGGCACGGTTCTGGAGCGAACGATCGGTGCACGCCGGCGGCCAGGGCGTGATTGGACCGGAAGCCAAGGGGGATGACGCCGCCACCACGTGCGTAGCTGTTGCATGCGGAAGATTCGCGGCGCGTTCCTTGTGGGTGCAACAATCCTGGTCCTGCCCATGGTCGTCGGCGCGCCCGGTGCAGCGATCGCGCAAAGGATCGGTATCACGTCGGCGGTCACGGGCGACCCGACCGGGAAGCCGCCCGACGAGATCGAGCGGGTCCTCCATGTCGGGATCGACGTGACGGCGGGCGAAGTCGTGACCACGGGTGCGGCGGATCGCGCCCATCTCCTGTTCCTTGACGGAACGGCTCTGACGATCAGCAACCAGGCGCAGGTCACCCTCGACAGGTTCGTTTATGACGCGGACCAGAAGCTGGGCGACCTCGCGATCACGGCGACAAAGGGCGTCTTCCGTCTGGTCGGCGGCAGGATCAGCAAGAAGACGCCGGTCATCGTCGTGACGCCATCGGCCACGCTCACCATTCGCGGGGGCATTGCGATGTTCAGCGTCGAGCCGACGAAAACCACCGCCACCTTCGTGTTCGGCCACGAAATGACGATGACCAGCCAGGGGAGGACCCAGAGCGTGACGGCTCCCGGCTTCCAGGTCAGTACATTCCTGGGACAGGCGCCGGGACCGGCAATGCGCCCTGCGCGGGGAAGCCTCGCCGACAATATCGGCAGGCTCGAAGCGGGCGCGGGCCGGCCGGGCTCTGGCGCCGACGGGGCGGCGAAGGCAACCGGCTTTGCCGACGCCAATTCCGGCAAGGGCCCAAACGCCCCCGGACCGATCCAGGGCGGCCCGGCGCCGCGCAGTCCGGGTACCGCCAATGGTCCGGGCGGACAACCGAGGATGGGCGGCCCGGGGATCGGTGGCGGTGGCTTCGATCCTGGCCTCGGACCGGCGCCGCTCAATCCCCTTGGCGGAGCAAGCGCGCCCCGCCCGGTGCCCTAATCCTGTTTCAGGGCGATCAGCCGAATGCCGCCGAGGTCGCGCTGCAGGATGAGTTCGACGAAGCGGATGTAGGATTCGTGGAAGGCATCGTGGCCCATCGGTGTCCCAGCCTGGCGCGCTTCCTCGCGGAGGCGCTGGTACATCGCGAGCCGCTGCTCGAGGATCGGCCCCCATTCGTCGGTGAGGTCCGTCGCCGACTGCACGCGAAAGCCGGCTTTCTTTGCGATGTCGCCGTACGACGACATCGTCTCCAGCGGCTGGATGGCCATGCCGTCCCACATGAGCTTCGCATCCTGGGGCGAAAGCGGCGTGTTGGCGATCCAGTCGGTCATTGCCAGGCGCCCGCTCGACCGCAGTACCCTGAAGGCTTCGGCCAAGGTCTTGTGCCGGTCCGGCACGTGGCACAGCGCTTCCTGGCTCACGACGACGTCGATGGATCCGTCGCTTAGAGGCGCTTCCATCACGTTGCCCTGCCGGACCCGCGCGCTTTCGTCCAGGCCGACCAGAGCGATCAGTTCCTGAGCGGCGGCGACCCGGGACAACGTGAGTTCTATGCCGGTGACGTCCGCGCCATAGCGATGGGCGAGGTAGCGCACGGTGCCGCCGAGGCCGGCGCAGAAATCGGCGACGACCGTGCCGGGGCCGATCGAGGCTGCCTGCGCGAGGGCATCGGTGGCGGCGATTCCGCCATAGTGATCCTGATCGTGAGGCCAGAGCTCCTCCGGCTTCAGATGGTTCAGGTGCCCGCGCGCGGCCCGCAGCTTGGTCTTGATGATCTCGCCGGACATCGGGTGGCGCTCATAGAAATAGATCGCCTGAGCGGTCGCGTCGGTCATGGGCTCCCTCGGTCGGGACGCCCCGACACTTCATGATTGATTGAGGGATATCTTCCGGATCGCGCCTGACCCGTCAAACGCTCTCAGTCGGGCGTGACGCCGAAGCGGCGCTGCCAGAAATCGCGGGACCGGCGCTCGCCGACGTCGCAGCCCAGCTCGTATTCAGGTCGCACGAAGCGTGTGTAGTCGTCGTCGGCCTTGACCGCACGACGGCCGTTACCGCCGTTTTCCGATTGCGCGAGTTGGACGCCGTCGCGCGCCGCGCCGAGCTCGCCGATGTCGAAATCGTTCAAAGGTCCGATATCGGCCACTTCCTGCAGGAGCTTTTTGCGGATCGCGCGGGGGAAGTCCTCGAAGCTGCGCGCGACCTCGACGAAGGAGCGGGGGCCGCCGGTGACGCAATGCAGGTAGTACTTGTCGAGATCGTCCTCGGCCGGGAAGCCGAACGGGTTCGGCCGGCCGTTCATGATCGGCAGGCCGTTGATGATGATCCGCTGCTTCAGTGCATCATGGCGGATCTCGGTGACCAGGCCGCCATCGTTGTTCGATCCGTCGCCCGAAATGTCGAGCACCTTGCGGTCGGCGTCATAGGGGCTGCGGCCATACATGGGAATGGCATAGCGGATGGCGCCGCTGATCGAGGTGCGGCGCGCGATCGAGATCGGGGCGTCGGACAGGCGCTGGCGGAAATCCGCGATCGCCGCTTCGGAATCGAGCAGGGTCCAGTCGATCAGCAGCTTCTGGACCCAGGAGTCCGACCATTCGAAATAGGCAACGGCGATGCGCCCGTGATTGCCGCCCAGGATCGCCTTGACGATGACCGGGTCGCTGAACGCCTCGACATAGCCCTGGCGCTGCAGCCTGGCCTCGTCCGGGTCGATGCTGCCGGAGATGTCGATTGCCAGCACCAGCGCGAGGTCGACTTCCTTGCGCTCCTGGGCTGCCGCCGGAAGCGTCAGGAGAAGAAGGGCGATCAGACCAACCAATCGGGCCACGGCGACCTCCGCGTTCGTTACGCTTCAGAGGCAAGAACCATACCGCTCGTCCCGCGCTCGTGTCAGCCCGCCACTGGACGAGTGGTGGCGGCGGTCGCTAGCCTCCGCGGAGAGAGGAAACGGAGGAAGCTCATGGATTTGACGCTCAGCAGGGAAGACGAAGACTTCCGCACCGAGGTTCGGCATTTCCTCGACGAGAACCTGACCCAGGATCTGAGGGAGGCCGGGCGCAAGACCACGGGGGTGTTTGCCGACTATGCTGCCGGGATGCGGTGGCACAGGATCCTGGCCCGCCGCGGCTGGTCGGCGCCGAGCTGGCCCCGCGAATACGGTGGTACGGGCTGGACCGCGACCCAGCGCTACATCTTCGCCCGCGAATGCATTGCGGCCGACGCACCCCGCATCTTCGCCATGGGACTTCGCATGGTCGGGCCGGTGATCATGAAGTTCGGCACGCCGGAACAGAAGGAAAAGTACCTGCCGCGCATCGTCTCGGGCGACATCACTTTCTGCCAGGGCTATTCCGAGCCAGGCTCGGGTTCCGACCTCGCCAGCCTCAAGACCCGCGCCGAGCGCGACGGCGACGACTACGTGATCAACGGCACCAAGATCTGGACGACCGGCGCCCATGTCGCCGATCACATGTTCTGCCTGGTGCGGACCTCCACCGAAGGCAAGCCGCAGGACGGGATCTCCTTCGTACTGATCGATTCCATGACGACACCGGGCCTCACCGTCACGCCGATCTTGACCCTGGCCGGCGACCACGAGGTCAATCAGGTCTTCTTCGACAATGTCCGCACGCCGGTCGCCAACCGGATTGGCCCCGAGAACGCGGGCTGGACGGTCGCCAAGTACCTGCTCGAATTCGAGCGCGGCGGCGAAGCCTATACGCCCAATCTCTATGCCCGGCTCGAGGACGTGAAGCGCATCGCGCGAGAGGAGGCAGCCGACGGATCGGGCCGCCTGATCGCCGAGCGCGGTTTCGTCGAGCGGCTGGCGGAGGCCGAGATGGACATCCAGGCGCTGGAGATGATCGAGATGCAGGTCTTGTCCGACCTCAGCCGCGGCCGCAATCCCGG
>CANIEC010000011.1 GCA_947466085.1 Rhodospirillales bacterium | reverse complement strand
GGCCGCCCGGTGCCCGAGGGCGAGCCGGGCGAGCTTGTGTTCACGAGCCTGACGAAAGAGGCGATGCCCGTCGTGCGCTACCGGACGCGTGACCTCACGCGGCTGATGCCGGGCTCGGTCACGGCGATGAGGCGCATGGCCAAGATCACGGGCCGTAGCGACGACATGCTGATCGTGCGCGGCGTCAATCTCTTCCCGAGCCAGGTCGAGGAACAGATCCTGCGCGACCCGGTGCTGAGCGGTCACTACGTCATAGAACTCACGCGGACCGGTGCGCTCGACGATCTGGTGGTCCGGGTCGAGGCGCGTGACGGTCAGGAGCAGGCAGCCCGGGTTCACTCGGCCGGGGAGCTGACGCGGCGGCTCAAGGGCATGTGCGGCCTCTCGGCCGAGGTCGAGATCATGCCGCCAGGTACGGTCGAGCGGTCGATGGGCAAGGCGCGTCGTGTGATCGACAAGCGCCCGAAGGATTAGAGTCCCGACGCCAGCCGGATCCTGGCCCTGAGCAGCCCGGGATCGTCGGGGAGCTGCGGGAGGCCGAGCTACGGCTGAGCCAGGGCGAGAAGATCAGCAAGATCTGTCGGGCACTTGGAATATCGGAGCAGAGCTACTGTCGGTGACGGCACCTGAAGCATCTGGAGCGAGAGAACCCGCGCCTGAAGAAGACGGTCTCGGAGCTGACGCTGTTCATCAAACCGGGGCAGTCCCTTGGCGGAGCGGCTAAGCGAGAACTTCAACTCAAGGCTCCGGGCCGAACTGTTCCACGTAGAGATGTTCGCGACGCCCCGTGGGACCCTGGTGCTGATGGAGAGTTGGCATCAGCACTACAGCGTCGTCAGGCCGCACTCATCGCTCACCTATCGGCCGCCGATCCCGGAAACCATCTTGTCGCCATCCCGAGGTCTACCCTACGCTCCACTCCGGTCAGCCCACGGGTTGGCCAGAGCGGCTGGACACTGACGCACGGACTGGCATCGCGACTGGGGGTAGACCGCTTTGGTACGAATGTTCGACTCTTTGCGACGATCTCGATATCGCGGCTACATCGACGGGTTGAGCGACGGGAGCGTACATGGTTGGGCACATGCCAGTGGTCGTCCCCGCGAGCGGCTCTCCGTTGAAATCTATGCGCGTGGCATTCTTGTCGGCGTCGTACGCGCTGATGGCTTTCGGTCGGATTTGGCTGTTGCTGGCATCGGCGACGGCAAATGCGCTTTTTCTTTTGCCCTTCCCGCAGAGGTGGGCGACGGCGGTCCCATTGCTGCCCGGGTGGCGAAAACCGAGTACTGGCTAGCCAACAGCAACCGTTATGGCACCGCCAACTCGCCGAGGCCCGGTCGAGGAGGGAATATCTCGCCCGACTGGGCGCGCGCCCTTACCGGTGACAGGGAGTTCAGGGAAGAACAGGCCATGCTGGGGCATTGCTGGACGCTTCTCGGGATTACCCCAGACCTGGAGAAGGATGGAGACTGGTTTCGCGGGAAACTGGGCGGTCGGTCGATTTTCGTGCAGAGATTCGGTGACACGATTAAGGGATTTGAGAATCGCTGCGCCCATCGGTTTTCTCCTTTGCGAACGTCCGACAAGGGTAACGGCCCGATTGTTTGTGGCTTTCACCATTGGCACTACAATCGAGACGGCCATGCGGTCGGGATCCCCAATTGTCTGGAAGTATTCGGCACCCATCCACGCGAGGTCGGCGCCAGACTGGTCGCCTTGGACATTGCCACCTGCGGATCTCTCATCTTCGGTCGGTTTCCAGGAGGGAATACCTCGGACAGCCTCGAGGACTATCTCGGTGAAGGCTTCCCCATCCTCGACGCGATGTGCACGATGCCGGGGCGTCCACAGCGCTTGAACGGTGAGATTGCCGCCAACTGGAAACTGCCGATGGAAATCACGCTGGATGATTACCACGGCGTCGCGATCCACCACCGTAAGCGCTACGCGAAGAACAACGAAATCTCGTACTTCCGCTTTGGTATGCATAGTGCGCACTTTACGGGCCACGACGATACCCTCGCCTCGATGTCGGTGGCGTGCCGGGAGAATCGCTATCTTCCAAGCGGTTACCGCATCTTCAATATCTTTCCCAATCTTGCTGTTTCCATTTTCAACGCACGACCTTATTGGTTTTGTCACGTCCAGCTGTTTGCGCCGACATCTCCAGGGCAAACACACCATCTGGGGTGGCTTTTCCAGACAAGATTTCCAGCAAAGGAGCGCGCACTCGATCGCTGGCTGCGTCCATTCTCGGGCATGATCCGCGCGCATCTCGTGCGTCACTTCACAAAGAAGATCTGCGACGAAGATCGCCGGGCCTGCGAGCAGATGCAGACGATCGCTCATCAGTTTGAAGGCTCTCCGATACTCGGCGCGCAAGAGAAGCGCATCGAGTGGTTCGAGGAGGCCTATGAGGCTGCCATGTCGAGAGGTGAATCGATAAGCGACCCTCGCAGACAAGAGAGGTCGAAAGACTCTACAGTCCTGACGCCAACCGGATCCGGGCCCTGAGCAGCCCGGGATCGTCGGGGAGCTGGCTGACTTCAGGCGTAATGAGGTTCGCCTGCGACACCGGCACCGAGGCCGAGGCCTTTGCACGGCCCATCGAGGCGTCGACGACGACCGCGAGCGTGATCAGGGCGGCGGCGATCACGAGCAGGTCGAGCCACGAAAAGCGCGACTTCTGGAGTTCATAGGGGACGGCGATGGCCCGCTTCTTCTTTTGGCCGCTGTTCATGATGGCCCCTTGCGAGACTGTTATTGGCTGGGCTGGAATCGTTGCCTTATGATTCCGATTTAGGTCCAGGCGGCGACCGCACTGAGGCGACACCAAGGAAGTTTGTGTCAGCTGCTTCCGATCGCAGCGCCGGCTACTGCAGCGAAGGTCAGGATCGAGGCGGCGATCACGAGGAAGTCGATCCAGCCGAGCGAAAGGCGACGGCGTTTCACGGTCTGTCCCCAGCACCGCGGGCTGCAATAGGCGGCGCGGAAGCGCCGGATGCGTGGCTTTGGGCGAGAACGCCGCCCGCGAAGATCATGACGCAGATCACGACGAGCACGGCATCGACGGTGGCGAAAGTGCGGCGAGACATGGAACCTCTCGTTGTGTTCGTTCAGGAACACTACGGAGAGGTGACTGCGATCATCCCTTGCGGAAAATCATGCGCGCGGCGTGTAGGCCGAGATTTGCTCGGCCCGTGAGCGTCAGGACATCGCTTGCGATGTCCGGGAGCGCCGATGAAAGAACTGTAAGCTTTAGACGTAGGCGATGCGCAGGATGTTGGTCGCGCCCGGCGTGCCGAACGGGACGCCCGCCGTCACCACCAGCCGCTCGCCTTCCTTCGCGATCATTTCCTGGCGGGCCACGCGTACGGCGCGCTGTACCATGTCGCCGAAATTATGGGCGTCCTCGGTGCGCACGGGATGCACGCCCCAGGTGAGGGTCATGCGCCGCGCCGTGTCGATGTTCGGCGTGAGGCAGAGGATGCGGACGTCGGGACGTTCGCGCGCCGCGCGCAAGGTCGTCGAGCCGGTGTTGGTGTAGGTGACGATGGCGGCAGCCGACAGTGTGTGGGCGCATTGGCGGGCGGCGGCGCTGATCGCGTCGGCCGTCGTCGCCTCGGGCTCGTGCCGGCTCGCGTCCATCAGGCGGCGATAGAGCGGGTCGGCTTCGACGCTCTTCAGGATGCGATCCATCATCGTGACCGCTTCGACCGGATAACTGCCCGAAGCCGACTCGGCGGACAGCATGACGGCGTCGGTACCGTCATAGACGGCGGTGGCCACGTCGGACACTTCCGCGCGCGTCGGCGTCGGCGCGTTGATCATCGATTCCAGCATCTGCGTCGCCACGATGGTCGGCTTGCCGGCGACGCGGGCGGCGGCGAGGATACGCTTCTGGAGCGGCGGGACGGCCTCGGGTGGCATCTCCACACCGAGGTCGCCACGGGCGACCATGATGCCATCGCTCTGCTCGATGATCTCGTCGAGATGTTCGATCGCCTGCGGCTTCTCGAGCTTGGCCATCACGGCGGCGCGGCCGGCCACCAGCTTCTTGAGCTCGGCGATGTCGTTGGCATGCTGCACGAAGGAGAGGGCGATCCAGTCGACGCCCAGCGAGAGGCCGAACGCGAGGTCCTTGTGATCCTTAGATGTCATCGGCGACATCGGCAGGACGAGGTTGGGCAGGTTGACGCCCTTGCGGTCGCTGATCGTGCCGGCAACCTCGACCTCGGTGTCGATGGTCTCGGCGTCGTGGGACACGATGCGCAGCCGCACCTTGCCGTCGTCGATCAGCAGGATGCCGTCGGGCTTCGCGGCCTTGAAGATCTCCGGATGAAGGAGGGGGACGCGCTTGGTCGTGCCGGGCTCGGCATCCATGTCGAAGCGCACCCGCTGGCCCTTCTTCAGAACCATCGGCCCCTTGGCGAAGGTACCGAGGCGCAGCTTAGGGCCCTGAAGATCCAGCAGGATGGCGATCGGGTGCTTGAATTCCTTCTCGAGCGCGCGCAGCTGCTCGACCCGCTGGCGATGATCCTCGTGCTGGCCGTGGCTGAAGTTCAGCCGAAAGACATCGGCGCCTGCTTCGAACAGGGTCCGCAGGCGTTCCGTGGTCGACGAGGCGGGGCCGATCGTGGCGACGATCTTGGTGAATCGATTGCGGCGCATGGGGACAGTCTACTTCGAGGGTGACGACACTTTGAAGTCACCGGCCTGTTCGTAGACCTTTACGACCGCGGCGTCATCCAGCTTGCCCCAGCCGGCGCCGGCGGCTGCGATGAAGAGCTGATGCGCGGCGGCGGCAAGAGGCAGCGGCAGGCGCAGCTCGTGGCCCGTGTCGAGCACCAGGCCGAGATCCTTCACGAAGATCTCGACCGCCGAGAGCGGCGTGTAATCGTCGTCGAGCATGTGCGGCACCCGGTTGCCGAACATCCAGGAATTTCCGGCGCTGGCCGAGATCACTTCATAGACCGCGCGCGTATCGGCGCCGGCCTTGGCCGCGAGCGCCATTGCCTCGGCGGCCGTGGCGATGTGCACGCCGGCCAGCAGCTGGTTCACCGTCTTCACCAGCGAACCGATGCCGGCCTTGTCGCCCAGGCGAAAGACCTTCGCCGAGGTCGCGGACAGGATGGACTCGGCCGCGGCGAAGGCTCCTGCAGTGCCGGAGGACATGAAGGTGAGTTCGCCTGCTTCGGCGCGCGCCCGTCCGCCCGACATCGGCGCATCGAGCAGCTCGTGCCCGCTGGCGCCCAGACGCTCGTCGAGCTTGCGGATGAACGCGGCGGGGCAGGTGGCGCACTGCATGACGAGGCCGCCCTGGCGCAGCGTGGCGACCGCACCGCCCTCGCCATAGAGCACCGCTTCGACTTGCTGCGCGTTCACCACGGCAACGATGACCACATCGGCGGTCTTCGCGGCTTCAGCGGGAGACGTGGCCGTCATGCCGCCGGCGGCCACGAAGGCGTCGCGGGCGACGGCGCTGGGATCGACGCCGATCACCTTGTGACCGTGCTTCAGCAGGTTCTTCGCCATGCCGAGGCCCATCGAGCCCAGGCCCACGAAAGCGACGACGGGTGTGTTCTTGTCGGTCATGGGTCAGGCCTTGATTCCGTACTTGGCGGCCCAGCCGAGGCCGGCGGCCGTGGTCGTCTTCGGCTTGTATTCGAGGCCGACATATCCGTCGTAGCCCAGCCGGTCGAGCACATCGAGCAGGTAGAGGTGATTGACCTCGCCGATGTCGGGCTCGTTGCGATCGGGATTGCCCGCGATCTGCACGTGCGACGTGATCGGGAAGAGGCGCTCCACGCGCTTCTGCAGATCGCCCTCGGTGACCTGCAGGTGATAGAGGTCGAGCTGCAGGCGAAGATGCGGCGCGCCGACCTCGTCGATGATCGCCTTCACCTGGTCGGTCGTGTTGGTGAAGTAGCCCGGAATGTCGCGATGGTTGATCGGCTCCAGCACGATGGTGATGTCCATCTTGGCCGTGCGGTCGCAGATCTTCTTCAGGTTCGAGATGAAGGTGCGGTGCATTGCCTTCACGTCGGCGCCGGGGGCGATCATGCCGGACATGACGTGCAGGGTCCGGCATTCTAGCACCTGGGCATAGTCCAGCGCCTTGTCGATGGCGGCGGCGAACTCGGCCTCGCGGCCGGGCAGGGCCGCCAGTCCGCGCTCGCCCTTGCTGGCGTCGCCCGGCGGCAGGTTGAACAGCGCCTGCGTGAGCTGGTGCTTCTTCAGTTCGGCGGCGATCTCGGTGGCCGGCGCTTCATAGGGAAACAGGATCTCGACGGCCTTGAAGCCATGCGCCGCCGCGGCGCCGAAGCGCTGCAGGAACGGCACTTCCTGGTAGATCCAAGAAAGATTGGCGGCGAGCTTAGGCATTCTTCTGGTCCAATCAGGAAGGATAGGCTTCTTCGACGTCGCGCACCTGGGCATCAGAGAGCGTGCGCAGTTTGAACCCCTGCAACAGCAGGTGGAGCTTGGCCGTTTCCTCCAGCTCCTCGATCGAGGCGGAGGCGGCTGACAGCGAGGTTCCCGCGACCACCGGGCCATGATTGGCCAGCAGCACGGCGCGATGGCCCTTGGCGTAATCGCGAATGGCGTCGGCAAGCTTGGGATCGCCCGGTTTGAAATAAGGAACCAGCGGCAGCTTGCCGACCCGCATCACGAAGTAGGGCGTGATCGGCGGCAGGGTCGTCTCGGCATTGTGGTGGCAGGACGGATCGAGGCAGGAGATCGCCACAGCATGCGTGCAGTGGAGATGGACGATCGCACCGTCCTTGGGCCGCACGTCGTAGACCGAGCGATGCAGCAGCGCTTCCTTGGTCGGCGGATCGCCGGCGACATGCTTGCCCGAGAGATCGATCTTGGAGAGCTGGCCAGGCTCGAGCTCGCCGAGCGACGAGTTGGTCGGCGTCATCAGCCAGCCATCGGCCACACGGGCGCTGATGTTGCCGGAGGTGCCGGGGCAGAGGCCCCGCGCGGCCAGCTTGGCGCCCAGCGCACAGATCTGCTCGCGCATCTTGGTTTCTGCGGTGCTCATGGCCGGTCTAATGCTTTGGTGAAGAAATCGGGTGCGCCGAAATTGCCGGACTTCAGCGCGAGCAGGAGTGGTTTGGCGCCCACGGATGCCGTCCACGGCACGCCGGGATCGATCTCCGGTCCGATGCGCAGCGCGGTCACGTCGAGCGCGCCCACGACGGCGCCCGAAGTCTCGCCACCGGCGACGACGAGGCGCCCGACGCCCGCTTCGACGAGTCCGCGGGCCAGCGCCGCCATCGTCTTCTCGATCGCCTGGCTCGATTTCTCGATGCCGTACTTTGCCTGCAGCGCCTTCACGGAATCGGGCGTGTCGCTGGCCGACAGCAGGATTGGCGCCTTGCCGAGTTTTTCCCTGGCCCAGGCGAGTGCCTTGCCGGCCACGTCTTCGCCGCGGCAGATCGCATCCGTGTCGAGGGCGAGATGCGCGCCCTTGAAGGCCTTGATCTGGCCGAGTGTCGCCGCGGAGCAGGAGCCGGCGAGGACGGCCGAAGCGCCGTCCGTCTTCGGCAGCGCATCTGCGCAGGAGCGATGGGCCATCAGGCCGCGGCGGCGATACGCGGCGGGCAGGCCCAACGCTACGCCTGAGCCGCCGGTGACGAGAGTGTCGTCGCCGATCGCTTCGCCGATGATGCCGAGATCGGTGTCGGCCACCGCATCGACCACGACATGCCGAACGCCGTCTGCAGCGAGCTTGTCGAGCGACTCGCGCAGGACGGCAGAGCCGGACTGGACCTGCTTCAAGGCGACGAGGCCGACCTTGTGCGGCGTCTGCCGTGCCAGCACGCGCACCAGGCTGGCATCGGTCATGGGCGTCAGCGGGTGGTGCTTCATGTGCGAGTCCGAGAGCAGCACGTCGCCCACGAACAGGTGTCCGAAGAAGATCGTGCGGCCGTTCACCGGAAAGGCGGGACAGTAGATCGCCTGCTTCGCTTTCAGCGCATCGAGCAGTGCGTCGCCGACCGGGCCGATGTTGCCGGCGTCGGTCGAATCGAAGGTCGAGCAGTACTTGAAGAAGAAGCGTACGCAGCCGGCCGCTTGCAATGCCTTCAGCGCGTCGAGCGATTGCGCGACCGCGTCGGCAGCCGGGATCGAGCGCGTCTTCAGCGCGACGACGACGGCGTCGACGTCGTCGGGGATCGTGCCCTTCGCCGGCACGCCGATTGTCTGGATCGTGCGCATGCCGCCTTTGACGAGCATGCCCGCGATGTCGGTTGCGCCGGTGAAGTCGTCGGCGATCACTCCAAGAATGGCCATGCGCGACCCTAGGCGATCACGGTTGCGGGCATCCAGAACTTTCGGCGCCGGGAGCGTCGTCCGGCCTCGTCTTCGCCGTCGTAATGGTGCAACGGCGGTGCAGCATCGAAGGTGTCGCGGATGTCGAGCGAATTGACGTTCACGATGCCTATGGCGCCGTTCTCCTCGGGCATCACCGCGCCGACATAGGCCCCGCACCTGGCACAGAGCAGGTAATCAGTGATGCCGAGGCCAAAGCGATAGCGGGAGAGAGCACCGGGCGAGGCCCGGAATTCGACAGCGCCACGGCGATCGCCCATGGTGCGGGCGCCGTGGCGGCGGCAGAAGCTGCAGCCGCAGCGGCCGACCCGCATCTCCTCGGGCTTCTTGTCGGAGGTGAGCGTGATCGCGATCGCGCCGCAGTGGCAGGAGCCGGGATAGGTCGTCATGGCGCGATCAGGGTGACCCTGAAGTCGTTGACGTTGGTCCTCGTCGGGCCGGTGACGAGGCTGTCACCCAGCAATTCGAAGAAGCCGTGCCCGTCATTGTCGTCAAGCATCGCCTGCGGATCGCGCCCCTTGGCGCGGGCCCGGGCCAGCGTGTCGGGCGTGAACACCGCGCCGGCAATGTCTTCCGCTCCATCGACGCCGTCGGTATCGGCCGACAGGCCCCAGATGCCCGCCGCGCCGTCGGCCGCGATGGCCTCGGCCAGCAGATATTCGACGTTGCGGCCGCCGCGGCCCTTGCCGCGTACGGTGACGGTGGTCTCACCACCGGACAGGATCGCTACCGGCTTGCCGCGGCGCCTGGCGATCTCGAGGGCCTGGCGCGCGTGAGCGGCGCCCAGCTCGCGGGCCTCGCCTTCGAGATTGTCGCCGAGCATGACGACCTCGACGCCGTGCTCCTGTGCAACAGCGGCGGCGGCTTCGAGCGAGCGCCTGGGCGTGGCCACCATGATCGTCTCGACATTGCCAAGGCGCGGATCGCCGGGTTTCGGCGTCTCCTCGATGCGGCCGGCGGCGCCTTCCTGGAGATGCTTGAGCACGGCCGATAGCGGATCGATCCGGTACTTCGCGAGCACGGCAAGCGCATCGGCGAAGGTCGTCTTGTCGGCGACGGTGGGACCCGAGCCGATGACACCTGGGTCATCGTTCGGCACGTCCGAGATCAGCCACGACAGGACGCGCGCCGGCTGGGCCGCGATAGCAAGACGGCCGCCCTTGATGGCCGAGAGGTGTTTTCGCACCGTGTTCATCTCAACGATGTTGGCGCCCGATTTCAGCAGCGCGCGATTGACCTGCTGCTTGTCATTCAGGGTGAGACCCGGCGCCGGGAGCGCGAGCAGGGCCGAGGCGCCGCCTGAGATCAGGCAAAGCAGCAGATCGTCGGCGCTCAGGCCCTGGACGCGTTCATAGATGCGGCCGGCGGCTTCGCGGCCCTTGTCGTCGGGAACGGGGTGGGCGGCTTCGACGATCTCGATGCGCTTGCACGTCTCGCCATAGCCGTAGCGCGTCACCACCAGCCCTTCGAGCGGATGCGGCCACTGATCCTCGACGGCCCGCGCCATGGCGGCACTGGCCTTGCCGGCGCCGATCACGATGGTGCGGCCCTTCGGTGGCTGCAGTCTTTCGATGTAGGGCGCAAGGCAGGTGGCGGGACGTGCGGCGGCAAGCGCGGCGTCGAAGAGGGAGCGCAGCAGGGCGCGGGCGTCGGCATCTTTCATTTGCCCGATCTTCGCACTATAGGGGCGCGATGCAACCGTTGCTCCGGCCGGGCGATCCGCCGCCGTTCTCCGTCTTCAACGAACAGGGTCAGGCGCCGCTGTTGCTGCTCTGCGATCACGCCAGCAAGGCGGTGCCGCAGGCGCTGGGCGATCTCGGTCTTCCCGAGCGCGAACTGGCGCGGCACATCGGTTGGGATATCGGCGGGCTCGACGCGGCGATCGAACTGTCGAAAGCGCTCGATGCGCCGCTGGTCTCGTCCGGCTATTCGCGGCTGGTGATCGACTGCAACCGCTGGCCGGGCGGCGAGGGCTCGACACCGGAGATCAGCGACGAGACCGTCATACCGGCTAACCAGGGTCTGACCAGGAAACAGGTCGAGGCCCGGGCCGAAGCCTGCTTCTGGCCCTATCATCGCGAGGTCGACCGGCTGCTCGACGCGATGACCGAAGGCGGGCGCACGGTCTGCCTGCTGGTAATGCACAGTTTCACGCCGGTGATGAAGGGCTTTGTCCGCCCCTGGCATGTCGGCGTGCTGTGGAACGACGATCCGCGCCTGCCCGAGCCGCTGCTGGCCGAGCTGCGCCGCGATTCTTCGCTAGTGGTGGGCGACAACGAGCCCTATTCGGCGCGCGCGTCCTACGAATACACGCTGACCGCCCATGCGCGGCCGCGGGCGCTGCCCCATTGTTCGCTGGAGGTGCGTCAGGATCTTGTGGGCACGCCGGACGAAGCGCGCGCCTGGGGGCGCAGACTGGCCCCGGCGATCTCGGCTTCCGTCAAAAAGGCCCTCTCTCAAGCCGAGAAGGCGTCTGGTTAAGCCTCGCGTCTGACCCTATATCCAGAACACGACAGCGGCCTGCACCCCCAGGAGGCGAACATGGATGACAAGACCCGTACCGAACTCGAAGCCGCCGCCTTCCGGCGTCTGGTGGCGCACCTTCAGGAGCGGACCGACGTTCAGAACATCGACCTGATGAACCTGGCCGGCTTCTGCCGGAATTGCCTGTCGCGCTGGTATCGCGAGGAGGCCGGCAAGCAGGGCATCGAGGTCGCCGATCCGAAGGCCCGCGAGATCGTCTACGGCATGCCCTATGACGAGTGGAAGGCCAAGCACCAGAAGGATGCATCGGCCGACCAGAAGAAGGCCTTCGACAAGGGCCAGCACAAGCACTGATGCTGGCAATGCCAGCCATTGGGATGCGCGGGGACCGTCCCCGTTATCCCCATCATTCATCACATCGACGTCATTGAGCTGACATGGCCGCTGCTCCTATGGTCCGGCCCTGTGCTAAGGAGTAGGTCATGCCGGACGGCAGCAGCGTTTCAAAGAAGACCAAAGCGGGCCCGATCTCGGCCGACCGCCTGAAGAGTTTCATCGAGCGCATCGAGAAGCTCGAGGAAGAGCGCAAGGCCATCGGCGGCGACATCAAGGACGTCTACAGCGAGGCCAAGGGCGTCGGCTACGACGTGAAGACCATGCGCAAGATCGTGTCGCTTCGCTCCATGGACGCATCCGATCGCGCGGAAGCCGAGACGCTTCTCGACGTCTACAAGCACGCTCTCGGAATGGTCTGACACTCCGGACAGATACGGAAATTTGATTTCGCGCGCCCGGGCGAGGCGTTAGGGTTCCCGACGGCAGAATGCTCCGGTTACAGGAGCGGGCCGAGGAGGAACTCCCATGCGAAACACGGTCATATCGGGCGTTTGCGTAGCGTTGAGTCTCGGCGCCCTCCAGGCGCATGCACAGATCGCCGTTTCCTCGAACGATCACAAGATCACCCAGGAAAACGGCGTCAACAAGAACGTCGCCAATCCGCCGCCCGACACCGTCACGATCATGGATCTGGGCGCCCTGCCGGTGAAGGTCGTGGGCACCGTGTCGAACGTGCCGGGCAGCGTGGTCGGGCCACCGCTTTCGGTGGCGATCACGCCGGACGAGTCGATCGCGCTGATCGCCTCCTCGTCGAAGCTCGATCCCGCCGATCCGACCAAGCTTGTCCCCGACGATCGCGTGACCGTCGTCGATCTCAAGGACCGCAAGATTCTCGGTACGCTGACGACCGGCCCGGGCGCAGCCGGCATCTCGATCACCAGGGACGGCAAGCGCGCCTTTGTCGCCAATCGCATGGCCGGATCGATCTCGATCCTGTCGATCGACGGCAAGGACGTGAAGCTGGTGAAGACCGTGCCGCTGATGGACGCAAAGACGCTGCTCAGCCACATGGCTGTGTCGCCGGACGGTGCGACCGGCGTGGTGACCCGCAATGGCGACGCCAAGGTCGAGCTGATGAAGCTGGGCGGCGACAACGTCAGCTCGTCTTCGGTGCTCGATGTGGCACCGCGACCCTATGCCGTCTCGGTGACGCCCGACAGCAAGACCGCCGTCGTGGCAAGCCTCGGCGATCCCAAGGCCAACGGCATCCTCACCGTGATCGACCTCGCCAGCGGCAAGATCGTGGGTACTGCCGACATCGGTCATGAGAATCTCGAAGGCATGATCATGTCGAGCGATGGCCGCTGGATCGCGGGGGTCGCGCATGCCGGCTCGACGCGGCCCAAGGATGCACCGCAATACAAGCCCAACGGGATGCTCGTGCTCTACAGGCTCGACGGCGCGGGTCTGACCAAGACCGGCGAGGCGCCGATCGGCGGCTGGTCGCAGGGAGCGTCCTTCTCGCGCGACGGCTCGGTCATCGTCGTTCAGAACATGAACGAGAAGAACCTGCAGGTCTTCAAGAACGACAATGGCAAGGTCACCGACACCGGTCAGAAGATCGACGTCGGCGGCGGTGCCGCGGCCGTGAGGAGTTCGACCGACCGATGATCCAGAGGCGCACCGTACTCAAACTCCCGCTCGCCGCCCTTGCGGCGGGCGGGGTACCGGCGGCGCAGGCCCAGACCTTCCCGTCGCAGCCCGTCCATATCGTCGTGCCGTTCCCGCCCGGAGGCGGCACGGATGCGCTGGTGCGGGCGGTCCAGGAGCCGATGCAGAAGGCGCTGGGCGGCACGGTGATCGTCGACAACAAGGGGGGCGGCGGCGGCAGCATCGCCCACGAATTCGTGGCCAAGCAGCCGGCGGACGGTCATTGGCTGGTGGTAAGCGCCAACAATCTGCCGCTCTATCCCCACATCGTGGCCAAGCTGGGCTTCGATGCGAAGACGGCCTTCGTGCCGATCGGCTTCATCGCCAAGCAGGAATCCGTTCTGGTGGGCAGCCACGATGCGCCCTGGCCGGACCTCAAGGCGATCATCGCCGCGGCGAAGGCGGCACCCGGCTCGGTGCAGTACGGCACGGCGGGCCTGACCACGCCGATGCACCTGTCGACCGAGCAGTTCGCGATGCTGAACGGTATCAGGCTGACGCACGTGCCGTTCCGCGGGACCGGCCCGCTGGTGACCGATCTGCTGGGCGGCCACATCAAGCTCGGCATGTCGAGCATCACCAGCGTCGCCCCGCAGATCGCGGCCGGAAAGCTCAAGCCCTACGCCATGGCGTCGCTCGAACGCTCCTCGGTCGCGCCGACGATTCCGACCTTCAAGGAGCTGGGGGCGGGCGATGTCGACGGCACGATCGTCTACACGCTGCTCGCCCCCGCCGGCACGCCGCCGGCGACCATTGCCCGGTTGAACCAGGCACTGAACGCGGCCGTGGCGACGCCGGAGCAGAAGGCGGACCTCGCAAAGCGTGGCTTCGTCGCTATGGGCGGCACGCCGGAGCAGCTGGCCGACTGGCTGAAGATCCAGGAGCCGATCTGGGTGCCGGTGCTTCAGGCCGCCGGTATCAAGCCGGAGTAGCAGACAGCTTGCGTCCCGGTCTTGCCGACGCAGCGTTGATGCAAGTCAATGCCGGGTGCCGGCCGTCCCTATAGCTTGATGGCGAAGAGGGAAAGGGGTCACATGCGTTCCATTCTCGTCACCGTCGATGACACGCCGTCCGCCGTCGCCGCCCGGGGGCTCGCAGTTGCGCTGGCTCGACAGTGCGGCGCGCAGGTGAGAGGCGTGACCGCGCTGGATGTCAGCGACCTCGATCGCGTCGAGCCGGTTCCGATCGGTGGGGTGCAACACGCCTACGACCGGTTGCAGCATCGCAAGAAGCTGGCGGGCGAACGGCGCGCAAGAATCGCCGAACTGCCGGACGTGTTTAGGCGTTCCCTGGCCGACGAGGGAATGGATGCCGCGTGCTCCACGCTGGAAGCGGACGTGCGCGATGGATTGCTTCGGATGATCGAGACGTGCGACCTCGTCGTGACCGGCCGGGATGCCGAGTTTCATCTCGAGGCGGTCGAGGGCGTGACGCCCCTCGTCCACCACATCATCGCCAAGGGGTGTCGTCCGGTCGTGGTGAGCGGTCCCCAATCGATCGAGAAGGGGCCCGTCCTGGTGGCCTACGATGGCAGCGCGCCGGCCGCAAAGGCATTGCAGGTGGCGGCGCTAATGGGGATTTTCGGATCTTCCGGGGCGCGCATCCTGTCGATCGGGCGCGAACAATCGGCCGCCCTGTCGGTTGCCGAACGAGCCCGTTCGTTCCTGGCTCTGCACGGTGTCGATGCCGACCTCGAGGCGGTCGCAACGACGGAGAATCCGGCGGATGTCTTGATGAAGCGCGCTTCGGAGACGGGTGCGCGGATGCTCGTGATGGGGGCCTTCGGTCATCGTGGTTTCCGGGAGATTCTCTTCGGCTCCACGACAAGGCACCTGTTCGACAGCGCTCCGGTTCCGCTCTTCATTTACCACTGAGCGAAGGAACGCCCGGTCTTCGCGGTTGATCCAGATCAAGGGCGGACGCGAGGTCATTCTCCAGAATTGCACAGCATGTGAGGTTGGGCGGTCGGCCGTTCCTCACGCTCGGCTAAATCAACTGGAGAAGCAGAATGATCACGACCCGCAGGACCTACATGCCTTTGGCAACCTATCCGGAAGCCGTCGACGATCAGGCGGTCCTGGCGGCCGCCGGTTTCGCCGTCTCGATGGGCGGGATACTCGAGGTCACGACGTTCTCCGTCGACATTCCGCAGGTTCCGTCGCCAATGGCCGGCCTCTTTATCGACATTCCCGGTCTGGTTCAGGCCGCCGAGGACAAGAGCAGGTCGGAATGCAGCCGCCTCCACGACCTGATCCGCGGGATCGGGGCGCCTCCCGCCGTGAACTGCTCGACCAGGGAGGTCCTTCTGAGTGGGCTGCTCAATGCCGCTGCCGCCGACGCTAGATACTACGACCTGGCCGTTCTTCCCTGGTCCCGCGACACGGCGTCCGCCCAGCATCTGATCGAGGCGGTCGTCTTCGGGTCCGGCCGCCCAACGATCCTGGTGCCGAACTCCGCGCGGCCGGCCGCCCGGCTGGACCATATCGCGATCGCGTGGGATGCAAGCCGGGTCGCCGCCCGTGCGCTCGGCGATGCGCTTCCCCTTCTGGCGGACGGTGGTCGGGTCACGGTGTTGACGGTGGGCGATGAGAAGCCTCTGGCTGGAGCAGCTCTCGCCAGCCTTCTTGCATCCTCGCTGGAAAAGCGGGGGGTGAAGGCACATCCCATCGAGATCGCTCTCGGCGAAAAGACGATTGCCCAGGCGTTGCAGGAGAAGGCCCTGGCGGAGGGGGCGCAGATGCTTGCGATGGGAGGCTTCGGCCATTCCCGCATCCGCGACTTCGTTCTCGGCGGCGCAACCACGGGTGTGTTCGCCGCCCTTCGCCTGCCGGTGCTGCTCTCGCACTGACTCCCGAGGGCGTTCGCGATCATGCGGACGTCGACCTCGGCAGCCTCGGGTTCAAGACCGGCGCGCGACGGTGCGTCCGCGCACGAGCACACCGTTGAAAATCCGAACTCCCGGCCAGCAAACGAAATAAACGAAACAAACGAAATAAATAAATCGAATGTCGCACCCTCCCGAATCAGAGCCCGTGGTGGCCGTCGACGGCTCGCTGTTGCCACCCGTACTTCGAAAAGCCCATTCCTATCAGCGTCTTAGAACCAGATGTTCATCGGCAGGCCGTAGCGGTCACGCTCTTGCTCCGGTCCCAGGCGCGTCGCTTCACCTTGTGCGATCAGCAGGGCCGTGCGGCAGACGGCGATGGCATCGAGCACGTCGTCGCGGGCCGCACCGGGGAGCGATCGCGGCTCCCACAGGAAGCCGTGGCGTGCGAGCAGATCGAGGCGCTCGGCAAAGCCTTCGGGCCGGCGCTTCCTGCTGAGCACGGGCTTGCCGTCGTTCATGCGCGCGAAGGCCAGTTCGGGATGCGCTTCGTGGACGATCGGGCGCAAGGCCTCGTTGCCGCGCATCAGGGCGTCGACTTCGCGCATCTTCGGAAAGAGATGAAAGGTCTGCTGGGTCAACCCCACACCCATCGTCTTGCTGACTGCGTTGGCCTCGGCATGCGTGGTGCAGGCGAGGGCCGGTCGGCAGGGCGTGGGGAACACCGAGCTGGTCTTGCCGGGCAGGAGAGCGCGGGCTTCGCGTTCACAGGTGCGGCCGGGCCGCGGCGTGTCTGCGAGGCCGATCGGCATGTCGACGGCCAGAATGGAAAGACCCTCGCAGGCCTCCGCGAGGGTCTTCACGACTATTATGTCCAGGGCGCCGTCACGGGCGCGCCGGCAGACGACCCAGCCGGTGCGGCAACCGTCGGCGCCCGCGACGATCAAACGGCGCCTACCAGCTGGCCATCTGGGCCTTGAGATTGCCGTCGAGCACGGCGAGGAACTCCTCGGTGGTGAGGTAGGCCTGGTTCATGCCGATCAGCAGCGCAAGATCCTTGGTCATCTTGCCGCTCTCCACGGCCTCGACGCAGACCTTCTCGAGCGCGGTGGCGAACTTCACCACGTCGGGCGTGTCGTCGAACGTGCCGCGATACTTCAGGGCCTGGGTCCAGGCGAAGATCGAGGCGATCGGGTTGGTCGAGGTCGGCTTGCCCTGCTGGTGCTCGCGGTAGTGACGCGTCACCGTGCCGTGCGCGGCCTCGGCCTCGACGGTCTTGCCGTCCGGAGTCAGCAGCACCGAGGTCATGAGGCCGAGCGAGCCGAAGCCCTGGGCCACCGTGTCCGACTGCACGTCGCCGTCGTAGTTCTTGCAGGCCCAGACGAATTCGCCATGCCACTTCAGCGCGGAGGCGACCATGTCGTCGATCAGCCGGTGCTGGTAGTGGATGTTCTTCGCCTTGAACTTGTCGGCGAATTCCTTGTCGAAGACTTCCTGGAACAGGTCTTTGAAGCGGCCGTCATAGCGCTTGAGGATCGTGTTCTTGGTCGACAGGAAGACCGGCCAGCCGCGCATCAGGCCGTAGTTGAACGAGCTGCGCGCGAAGCCGATGATCGATTCGTCGAGATTGTACATCGTCATGGCCACGCCGCCGGCCGGGAAGTCGAACACTTCGTGCTCGATGACCTTGCCGTCCTCGCCCTCGAAGCGGACGGTGAGCTTGCCCTTGCCCGGCACCACGAAGTCGGTGGCGCGATACTGGTCGCCGAATGCATGGCGGCCGATGACGATCGGATGCGTCCAGCCCGGCACCAGGCGGGGCACGTTCTTGCAGACGATCGGCTCGCGGAAGATCGTGCCGCCGATGATGTTGCGGATGGTGCCGTTCGGCGACCGCCACATCTCCCTGAGATTGAATTCCTTCACGCGCGCTTCGTCCGGTGTGATGGTCGCGCACTTCACCGCGACGCCGTAGGTCTTGGTGGCCTCGGCCGACTCGACGGTGACCTTGTCGGCGGTCCTGTCGCGATTCTCGATCCCCAGGTCGTAGTATTTCAGGTCGATGTCGAGATAGGGAAGAATCAGCTTTTCCTTGATGAACGCCCAGATGATGCGGGTCATCTCGTCGCCGTCCATCTCGACGACCGGGTTCTTCACCTTGATCTTCGGCATCTTCCGGACCTCACACTTCCCGTAACGCACCATTTAGAAAGCCGCCCCGGTTGCCCGGGGCGGCTTGACCTGACGCCCTCTTAAAGAGCGGCGAGGGCTGCGTTCAACGTCGCACTCGGCCGCATCCCGGCCGAGGTTTTTTTCTGGTCGGGCAGGTAATAGCCACCCGTGTCCACCGGCTTGCCCTGAGCGGCGATCAGCTCGGCGTCGATCTTGGCTTCGTTCTCTTCCAGAACCTTCGCCAGCGGCTTGAAGCGGGCCGAGAGGGACGTGCTGTTGTCGCGCCGGGCCAGCGCCTCTGCCCAGTACTTGGCCAGATAGAAATGGCTGCCGCGATTGTCCAGCTGGCCGACCTTGCGGGCAGGCGAACGGTTGTCCTCGAGGATCTT
Source organism: Rhodospirillales bacterium (assembly GCA_947466085.1). Lineage (GTDB taxonomy): Bacteria > Pseudomonadota > Alphaproteobacteria > Reyranellales > Reyranellaceae > Reyranella. The sequence continues at coordinate 37,957 of CANIEC010000011.1, read as the reverse complement.
GGCGTTGGCCTCGTCGAGCGTCTCGGCCAGGACCTTCACGTCCTCGTTGCCGGTCGTCTGGGCGAGATGCTCCAGCGAGGCGCCCAGCGCAAGGAACTCGCCCAGCGAGTCCCAGCGCAGGTAGCCTTCGTGCTGGAACTGCTCGACATGCTTGGGTGCGGAGCCGCCGGCGCCGGTCTCGAACAGGCCGCCGCCGTTCAGCAGCGGCACGATCGACAGCATCTTGGCCGAGGTGCCGAGCTCCATGATCGGGAAGAGGTCGGTCAGGTAGTCGCGCAGCACGTTGCCGGTGACGGAGATGGTGTCGAGTCCCTGGCGAATGCGCTCGAGCGAGAACTTCGTGGCCTCGACCGGCGCCATGATACGGATGTCCAGGCCCGTCGTGTCCTCGTTCTTGAGGTACTTCTCGACCTTGGCGATCAGCTGGGCGTCGTGGGCGCGCTTGGCATCCAGCCAGAACACGGCCGGGGTGTTGGTGAGACGCGCGCGGCGCACGGCGAGCTTGACCCAGTCCTGGATCGGCTCGTCCTTGACCTGGCACATGCGGAAGACGTCGCCGGCCTCGACCTTCTGCTCCATCAGGACCTTGCCGTCCTCGGCGACGACACGGACCGTGCCCGCCGCGGCGATCTCGAAGGTCTTGTCGTGCGATCCGTACTCCTCGGCCTGCTGGGCCATCAGGCCGACGTTCGGCACCGAGCCCATCGTCTTCGGATCGAAGGCGCCATGCGCCTTGCAGTCCTCGATGACGGCCTGGAACAGGGTCGAATAGCAACGGTCGGGAATTGCCGCGACCGTGTCGTACAGCTTGCCGTCGGCGCCCCACATCTTGCCCGACTCGCGGATCATCGCGGGCATCGAGGCGTCGATGATCACGTCGCTCGGGACGTGAAGGTTCGTGATCCCCTTGTCGGAGTTCACCATCGCGAGGCCGGGCCGCTTGGCGTACTCGGCCTGGATGTCGGCCTTGATCGCGGCCTTCTCGGCGTCGGGCAGCGTCTCGATGCGGGTGAGCAGGTCGCCCAGGCCGTTGTCGGGATCGATGCCGAGCTTCTTGAACGTCTCGCCGTGCTTGGCGAACACGTCGGCGAAGAACACGGAAACGCAATGGCCGAACAGGATGGGATCGGAGATCTTCATCATGGTCGTCTTGAGGTGCAGCGAGAACAGGATGCCGTCCTTCTTCGCCGCCTCGATCGCCGAAGCGTAGAAGGCGCGCAGCGCCTTGGCGTTCATCACCGAGCAGTCGATGATCTCGCCGGCCTTGAGCGGAATCTTGGGCTTCAGCACCGTGGTCGCGCCGTCGGCGGCGACCAGCTCGATGCGGGCGTTGGTCGGCGCGGCGATGGTGGTCGCGACCTCGGAGCCGTAGAAGTCGTGGGCCGTCATGTGGGCGACGCGCGTCTTCGAGTCCTTGCTCCACGCACCCATCTTGTGCGGGTGCTTGCGGGCGTACTGCTTCACGGCGCCGGCTGCGCGACGGTCGGAGTTGCCCTCGCGCAGCACCGGGTTGACGGCGCTGCCCAGCACCTTGCCGTAGCGGGCGCGGATTTCCTTGTCGGCCGGCGTCGCATCGCTATCGGGGTAGTTCGGGATGTCGTAGCCCTTGCTCTGCAACTCCTTGATCGCGGCCTTGAGCTGCGGGATCGAGGCGGAGATGTTGGGCAGCTTGATGATGTTGGCTTCCGGCTTCAGCGTCAGCTTGCCGAGTTCGGCCAGCTCGTCGGGAATCTTCTGCTCGGGCTTCAGCCTGTCGGGGAAGTTGGCGATGATGCGGCCGGTCAGCGAAATGTCCTTCAGCTTCACCTTTACGCCGGCGGTCGCGACGAAGGCCTCGACGATCGGGAGGAGGGAATACGTGGCAAGTCCAGGGGCCTCATCGACCTTCGTCCAGACGATTTCGAGATCTGACATACCTGCACCTCCGTGCGCCGCTTTGGGTTCGGCTGGGTTGATAAATTGCTGATTGTGGCCAGTCTTGTTGCACCGCCGGGAGGCAAAGGCAATGTGGGCGGGACGTCCGCCGGCGGCCGCGCCTGACAAGCTGCAATCACCAAAAACGGCCTCCCTTCGGCATGGAAACGGATCAGACCTTGTCCAGGCGCTTCTCGAAGCCGGTGGACGCAGGCATTGCCGCAATGGCGGGCAGGACGTCCTTCAACTCGCTCACGAAGGCGACATGGTCGAGATGGCTCGGTTCGGCGAAACCGCCCTCGACGACGCCGCGGAGAAGCGCGGCCAGGGGCTCCCAGTAGCCGCCCTGATCGATGATCACGATCGGCTTGCTGTGGAGGCCGAGGGTTCGCCAGGACAGGACTTCGAAGAACTCCTCCAGGGTGCCGATGCCGCCGGGCAGCACGACGAAGCCATCCGACCGCTCGAACATCTGCAGCTTGCGCTCATGCATGGTCTCCACGACCACGGTCTCGGTGAGTGCGGGATGGCCGGCTTCGCGCTGCAGGAGAAAGTTGGGAATGATGCCGACGGCCCGACCACCGGCGTCAAGGGCGGCATTGGCGACCAGTCCCATCAGCCCGACGCCGCCGCCGCCATAGACCAGGGTAATGCCCTCGGCGGTCAGAAGCCGCCCCAGGCCGACGGCGGTCTCGCGGGTGGCGGGATCGGTCCCGAAACGGGCGCCGCAGAAGACGCAGAGGGAGGAGGGGGTGATCTCGGGCACGAAAGCTGCTTTTCTGTTACGATCCAGTGCGTTTCCGCGCGGGTGTGACGTGGTATTGTTACGCAAAGGCTGGCTGCGACGCCATTGGGGTTGGTGGTCGCACCGTTGGGAGGGCGATGTCACGAACTGTTTTCGGGCTGGTCGCTATGGGCGCGGTCGTGATCGCGATCGCGCTGGGTGTCTCATGGCGCGGGAAGTTGAGCGAGCAGGCCGCCATCGATCGACCGGTCAAACCCGTCACCGGCGGACCGGCTTCTGAGCCCGTGGCGGCAGCCGCCGCACCCGGCGCTGCGACTGCCGCTCCCGCCAGCGCATCTGCCGCGCCCGGCATCGCAACTGCTGCACCCGCCGCAGCGACCGTCCCGGCGCCCGCGCCTGTGCCTGTGCCTACTGCCGCCGTCCCCTTGCCATCGTTCGACGTCGCGCGGATCGGTACGGATGGCCGGGCGGTGATTGCAGGGCGGGCGGCGCCCAGCGCCAGGATCGTGCTGCTGGACGGCGGCAAGGAGATCGCCAAGGGCCAATCCGACGCGCGCGGGGAATGGGTCATCATCGTCCAGGATCCGCCGCTTGCGGTCGGCCAGCACGAGCTGCGCGTCGTGCAGCATATCGAGGGCAAGGCGCCGCTCACGTCGGAGCAGGCCGTGGTCGCCGTCGTGCCCGAGCCGCCCGCGGCGAACGCACCGGTCCAGTCGCGCGCGGAGACCCTGGTCATGATCTCGCCGCCGGCCGGCGCCGCAACGCTCGTGCAGCCACCGACGGCCGCCGGCCTCCCGAAGTCGGCCGACCTCTCTGTTTCGACGCTGGACTACGATGACGGCGGGTATGTCACCGTGTCGGGCCTCGCCACTCCAGGCACCGTCGTCAGGGCCTATGTGAACGACAGGATGGTCGCCGAAGGCAGGGCGGCCTCCGACGGCCGCTGGCGGCTGAAGCCGGCGGACCCGATCGACCCGGGCAAACATGTTCTGAGGCTCGACCGCATCGCCACGGACGGCAAGCCGGTCGCGCGTCTCGAAATGCCGTTCGAGCGCGTCGTCGTGGCGCCGGTTTCCAGCACCGACGGCCGGCGGCTGCACATCGTCAAGGGCGACAATCTCTGGAACATCGCCCAGGCGCACTATGGTGCGGGCTGGCGGCACACCGTCATTTTCGCCGCAAACAAGGATCAGGTTAAGAACCCCCATCTGATATATCCGGGGCAGATCCTCAGCCTGCCGCAGGTCAACTGACCTTCGGTCAACAGAGAGCGCGCGACTCAAATGCTTGCCAATTTCCTGGTGCCCATCCTCGAGGACGGTTGGCGCTTCATCGCCCTTTTTGCCGCCGCGACCTTCCTGGCCGCGTTGACCGGCGTGGCGTGGCTGTTCTGGCCGATGCTCGTCGTGACCCTGTGGTCGATCTACTTCTTCCGCGATCCGCCCCGCGGCGTGCCGCAGGACGACGGACTGCTGATCGCGCCCGCCGACGGGCTGGTGCAGATGGTCGTGGATGCCGTCCCGCCCCAGGAGCTGGGCCTCGGCGACAAGCCGCTGACACGGGTCTCGATCTTCCTCAGCGTCTTCGACGTCCACATCAACCGCAGCCCCTGCGCCGCCACGGTCGACGTCGTGGCTTACCGGCCGGGCAAGTTCCTGAGCGCCAATGCCGACAAGGCCAGCGAGGATAACGAGCGCACGGCGCTGGCGCTGCGCCGGGCCGATGGGCGAGTCATCGGCTGCGTGCAGATCGCGGGATACGTGGCCCGCCGCATCGTCTGCTACGTGAAGCCGGGGCAGGCGGTCGTCGCCGGGGAACGTTTCGGCCATATCCGCTTTGGAAGTCGTACGGACCTTTACCTGCCGGAAGGCGCGCGTCTTCTGGTCTCTCCGGGGCAGCGCATGATCGGCGGTGAAACGGTCATGGCCGAACTCGATCCCGTGGTGGCCGGCCCGCGCCTCGCCGTCGAATTCTAGGGAGTCGACATGGACAGCGACCTGCGCTCGCAACGCGGCGGAATACGTGGCTTCTCCATCCACCGTCTGATTCCGAACATCCTGACGCTTGCCGCACTGTGCTCGGGGCTGACGGGCATCCGCTTCGCTCTGCAAGGAGAGATGCGGCTGGCGGTGATCGCCATCATCGTGGCGGCGATCTTCGATGCCCTGGACGGCCGCGTGGCGCGCCGCCTCGGCGTCACCAGCCGCTTCGGCGCCGAGCTCGATTCGCTCTCTGATTTTCTCTGCTTCGGCGTTGCGCCGGCGCTGGTCCTCTATCTTGCTTCCCTCAGCCATGCCGGGGCCCTGGGCTGGGTCGTGACGTTGATGTTCCCGATCTGCTCGGCGCTTCGCCTCGCGCGGTTCAATACGGCGCTGGTTTCAGACACACCGCCGCCGGTCTGGACGGGATCGTATTTCACGGGCGTGCCGGCACCTGCAGGCGCGCTCCTGGCCCTGATGCCTCTCATGCTGAGCTTCGAGATCGAGGCCGCCTGGCCGCGCCATGCCACCGTCGTCGGGGTCGTGCTGGTGGTTGTGGGCGGCCTGATGGTGAGCAGCCTGCCCACCTTCTCTTTCAAGAAGGGCAGAATCCCGCGTCACCTCGTTCTGCCCGCGATGCTGGCCGCGGCTTTGGTCATGGGCGTGCTTGCAAGTGCGCCGTGGATTGCGCTGTCCCTGATCGGCTTTGGCTATATGTGCCTGATCCCGTTCAGCGTGATGGCGCATCGCCGCCAGACCCTGCAGGACCGCAAGGCTGCCGAGGCTGCGGCCGTGGTGCCGCTGCGTTCCGTCGACGCTGGGACGCGGCCGAACGACTGATCGGCCACGGCGCCGATGCTCGACCCCTTGTTGCGGCGCTGGATCGGTCCGCCGCTCGATCGTGGCGGCGCCTGGCTTGCGGTGCACGGCGTCACCGCCAACGCCGTCAGTGTGACGGGCCTTGCGGTCGGACTGGCCGCTGTGCCGCTCCTGGCGTTCGGCCACTATGGTGCGGCGCTCTTGGTGATCCTGCTCAACCGGCTCCTCGATGGGCTCGATGGTGCGGTCGCCCGGCAGGGGCGGCCGACGGCCCTTGGTGGGTATCTCGACATCGTATGCGACATGGCCTTCTACGCGGCCGTTCCCCTGGGATTCGCCCTTGCGCGGCCGGAGAATGCCGTCTGGGCGGCGGTGCTGCTCGCGTCCTTCGTCTGCACCTGCGCCTCGTTCCTGGGCCGCGCCGTGTTGGCCGCCGGCCGCGGGGAACGGGACCCCGGAAAGAGAGGGCGCAAATCCTTCTTCCATGCCGCAGGCCTGATGGAAGGCACGGAGACGATCCTGGCCTTCGTTCTATTCTGCCTTCTTCCGGGCATCTTCCCGTGGTTGGCGGGTATGGTGGCCGCCCTGTGCTTCTGGACAGCGGCGGCCCGTGTGTTCGAGACCTTCCTAGCTGATTCAAATTCTTGATTTTCGGATTTCGAGAATCTTGCGGGCCTTTCGGAGGAGCTGCCCGAGGCCATCAAAAATTCCCATTGGAATCATAATATTAGAAATGATGACACAAAATGGTCGGAATTCGTTGACCTGACAAATTACATTAAGTACCGTGGCCAAGTTGATTCGGCGTGGGGCCGGAAAGTTGAGGCTGGAGACTTAAGACATGCTTTCGATCTTCCGTCGCTTGATGAAGAATACCCAAGGCGCCACTGCGGTCGAATACACGCTGATCACCTCTCTGATCGCGGTTGCCGCCATCGCCTCCATTCGCTCAGTCACCGACAAGGTGAGCCACGTGCTCGGGACGGCGCTTCTCAACTGACGCGCCGCAGAAGGTTTTGCCCGACCTGGCAACACTTTCGCAGACGGTCTGCCTGATCGCCCTGGCCAGCCTGCTGATCGCGGCGGCCTGGCAGGATATGCGCACTCTTCACATTGGAAACGGGCTTTCGATTGCGATCGCGGCCCTCTTCGTCGGCTGGGCCGTGATTGGCCTGATGGCCGACTCCTACACGCTGCAGGCCTTCGGCCTGTCGATTGTCTGCGGCGCCGGCTTGTTTACTGTCGGCATGGCGGCCTTTGCCGCCGGAATTCTGGGCGGCGGCGACGTCAAGCTCCTGGCCGCCGTGGGACTTTTTGCCGGCCCGGCCGGCATACTCGACCTGTTGATCGTGACGGCATTGACCGGCGGTGTGTTGGGCATCGCCGTCCTGGCGGGAGCGCCCATCGGGCCGGTCTCGACCCGAGGCGAGGCGGCGCTCAGGAGACGACTGCCCTATGGCCCGGCGATTGCGGTAGGCGGTCTTTGGGTTGCATCGAGGCTGGCTGTCGGCTGAGATTGTCCGCCGAACAGGGAGAGCCAATGCCTTCGCCGATCGCAAAGAGATTCATCGTTGCCTTGGCCGCAACCGGTCTGGCAACCGCCGCGACCGCCCAGACCGCGCCGACACAGGCGCCGCGCAGCCGTGTCGAGGTTCCGACAACCCCCGGCGCGCCCGAGTTTCGCGATCCCAAGACGGGCCAGATTTGGACGCCGGAGAATGTCGGGCACGGGCCGATCGGCAAGCCGACGCCGGCCGATCTTGCCTTCGATCCGCTGGCACAGGCCGAACGGATCAAAGGCGTGGTGGTGCAGCGTCCCAACTTCACGCCCTTGGGGTGGTCCGCGCCGAGCGCGGGGCCGGGCACGCCCTTGGTGACGATCGACAATGCGAGCCTGCGGGCCGTTCCCGCGAAGCGGTGGCAGGTCGTCCTTTACGTGAACAACAACAGCGCGGGCACGCTGGCGCCGATGATCGACTGCCGGTTCACCAACGCCGGCAAACTCGTCGAGGAGACCCGCGTCCTGGTGCCCGGCGTCGGCGCCGGGGTGCGTGGCGGAATCACGATCTACGGACCCAGGACCGACCTGTTCGTCGATCGCGCCGACTGCCGCATCGTCTCGCCCTGATCGCCTAGCCCTGCACCGAATAGCCGCCGTCGACCGTGATGGCGGCACCGGTGACATAGTCCGACGCGGAGGCCGCCAGGAAGACCGCGATGCCGGCGAAGTCGTCCGGCGTGCCCCAGCGTCCGGCCGGCGTCCGCTTCAGCACCGAATCGTGCAGTGCCGGGACGTCGCGGCGCGCGCGCTGGGTGAGCGCGGTGTCGATCCATCCGGGCAGGATCGCGTTCACCTGGATATTGTCCTTGGCCCAGGCGGTGGCCATCGCCTTGGTCATCTGCACGATGCCGCCTTTGCTCGCGGCATAGGCTGTCGTGAAGGAGGCGCCGAAGATCGACATCATCGAGCCGATGTTGATTATCTTGCCGCCACCGGTCTTCATCATCGCCGGGTAGGCGGCCTGGCTGCACAGGAAGGCGCTGGTCAGGTTGCTGTCCAGCACCTGGTGCCATTCGGCCGACGTATACTCCTGCGGCTGCTTGCGGATGTTGATGCCGGCGTTGTTCACCAGGATGTCGAGCCGGCCGTGGACCTCGACCGCATTGACGATGAGCGCGCGGCACGACTCTTCCTGCAGCACATCGACCATGGTGGAACTGGCCTTCGCGCCAGTCGCTTGCAGTTCCTTGACTGCCGCCTCGTTCTTGGCGGCGTCGCGTCCGGCGACGACAACGGTAGCGCCGGCGCGCGCCATGCCGAGGGCCATGCCGAGACCGATGCCGCCATTGCCGCCGGTGACGACGGCCACCCGGCCGGAAAGATCAAAAAGTTCCATCGCCATCTCCCGTTCCTCTGACTGCACCTATAGCGAACCGCGGGAACCCGAAACAGAGGCGCACTGTTGATCATGCAGTGGCGTGAGCGCAGCGGGACCAAGCGGAAGCATTTGCGCAGCAGGAGCTCGGGGCCTGTCGGCCGGGCTGACCGGCAGGTCGCGGACAAGGGTGGCGGCGATCGGGAGATCGACGCCATTTCTTGCAGAGGGCAGGGGGAGAGGGGCGGAACCAACTGTCAGGCAGGTGCTATTAAAGCACACGCGCGCCGAGATGCTGCGCCGCCCTCGTGAGGGTCACCAGGAACTATCGCGCAAAAGCCCGCAGATCCTACTTCTTCGGCGGCTCTTCCGGTGCGTCGCCCTTCCTGTTCGCGGCGGCGTCCTTGTCGATGAGGTTGAGCAGATCGTCGGGCAGGGGCTCGCTCGCGATCTCGTCATACATCGCGTGAAGCTGCTTGTGCAGCCACATGTCGAACGGCCGATCATTGCTGCGAGGCTTGGAACGCGCCTGTCCTCCGGCACGTCCAGCATCGGGCTTGTCATCGTTAGTGGCCATAACATGCTCCCCGGAGGCGGAAGCCCACTCCGCGGGATCCTGTCCGACCCATCCAACTCTCCCCCTGGGACTACTCATGGCTTTGTCGCACTCAAATGTCAGACTTGGAAGTAGACTTTAACGAGTTGCGACAGCCGATTCGTCGTCGCGGAGGGCGATGGAGGTCCGCCCGGACTCGGACGGGCGCCGGGTCTCACCTTCCAGCAGGAGGCGCTCGAGGGTGTCGCGAGCGCGAGAGATGCGGCTCTTGACCGTGCCGACCGACACGCCGGTATGTTCGGCGATCGTCTCATACGGCAGCCCTTCGAGGACCGCCAGAAGCAGGGCCTCGCGTTGCGTCGCTGCAAGCTTGCCGAATGCAGACATGAACTCGCGCATCACCAGGCCGCTGTCCTGATGGGGCGGATGGGAGAGCGATTCCGCAATGGCGGTGTCGACCGGTACGGTCGGACGACGGCGGCGAAGCCCCGAAATGAATTCGTTGCGCTGGATACGGAACAGCCAGGCCGCGAGGTTGGTGCCGGGCTGGAAACTGTTGCGGCCGGTCAGCGCCTTGATCACCGTGTCGTGCACGAGGTCGTCCGCCGCGTCCCGGTCGCGCGTGAGGGACAGGGCGTAGATGCGCAGGCGTGGCAGGATCGTCTTGAGCTGTTCGTGGAAGTCCCGAGTACCGTCATCCTGCTTGGTCTGCGTGCTCATTGGCGATCTCCAGAGAATTGCGTCCTGTGGAGAATGAATGACTGAGAGCCGAATTGGTTACACACGCATTTTTAAATCTTACAAGCCGTTGTAATGATAGAGTAAATCGTCCATTCGACGCTATTGGAGCTTTTCTGAAAGATACTTGCGAGCTCGGGATACGCGCGCTTTCAGGGTTCCCACCGAACAACCGCACAGTCGGGCCGCTTCCTCGTAGGAAAAGCCGCCCGCGCCTATCAGCACCAGGGCTTCTCGCGATTGCGGGTTGAGCTTCCAGAGTTCCGAGGAGAGTTCCTTCAGCGCCATCGTGGCTTCGGGATTGTCCACCGCGGCCAGGGGCGTCGCAGCGTCGTTGTCGATCGTCAACGGACGGCGACGCTGCGTCCTGAGATCCGAGTAGAAGCGATTGCGCATGATGGCGAAGAGCCAGCCCTTGAGATTGGTGCCTGGTGTAAACTGGGTCTGCTTGTCGAGGGCGGCCAGAACGGTGTTCTGAACGAGATCGTCAGCCGCCTCGCGCTCACGACACATGAACCGTGCGAACGCACGCAAATCAGGTAGGAGTGCGACGATCTCTTTCTTCATCACTTTCCATCTGGGGATGGTGGCGCAATGGTGAAAGGGAAAATCGCGACCGCAATCAAAGATGTAGGTGCATTGGTTGTGACATGGATACCCGGAATCGGTCGGCAGGGAACCCGCACGGTCGCCATGCGTTGTGATGCCGAACTTTCCATGAAGAGGAGCGTATGGGACGCGCGGCAATCCTATGGTTTCTGGGGATACCGATACCGGTGTTGTTGCTGATGTGGGTGTTGGGCTGGCTCCACTGAGAACGACCAGGAGACTGGAAGTCGGGGTTGCGGACGGGTCCGCCGGGACCCGTCCGCAATCATTTTCGCAAGGGCGGACGCGGGGCAGCGTCTACGGTCCAGCCGCTGATGAGAGTGCAATAGCAAGTTGTGTGCAGACACACACCGCGTAGTGTAGGCGTTGAACCCGGGACAGCCTGCGGGGAAACACGACTTTTGGCGTGATGAGGGAGAGCGACGTGGCTGAAGAGCAGGTAGCTTCGAAGAAGGTTTCCGAGGCGATCACGAGGACGCTGCCGTTCCTGCGTCGGTACGCTCGGGCCGTTACCGGTTCGCAGCAGCAGGGCGACGAATGGGTCCGCCTCTGCGCCGAGGTGGCGGTCCGGCAGCCGGAGCTCATTGCCGAGGCCGAGGATACCAAGCTTGGCGTGTTTGCGCTGTTTCACCGTCTGCGTCAGCCGTTCGGCGACATGGACGAGGCCGCGAGCGGCGGCGAAAGTGTCCGCGGGCGCTTGAAGGAATCGCTTACGGAAATGGCGCCGATGCAGCGTCAGGTCCTGCTGTTGACCGTGCTGGAAGGCTTCACCGTCAGCGACGGCGCGCATATCCTGGGCGTCAGCATCGATGCTGCCGAGCGCAGCCTGGAGGAAGCACGCCGGGAGCTCCAGCGAGTCGCCTCTGTTCGCATTCTCGTCATTGAAGACGAGGCCGTCATCGCCCTCGACGTCGCCGACATCGTGCGCAACGCCGGCCACGAGGTCGTGGGCATTGCGGCGACCGAAAAGGCTGCCATCGAGCTTGCCAAGACACATTCGCCGCATCTGGTGTTGGCCGACATCCAGCTTCGCGGTTCCGACAGCGGGATCTCGGCGGTGAACCAGATCATGAAGTCGATGTCCGTTCCGGTGATCTTCGTGACGGGCTTCCCCGAGCGTCTGTTGACGGGCAAGCAGATCGAGCCCGCCTTCGTGATCTCCAAGCCCTTCGATCCCGACCTTCTTCGTGCGGCGATCGCGCAGGCGCTCGACACCGTATCGATCTGAGACCGAGACGGGTCGTGGTGCGATGGTCGCTTCGCTCCAAGCTCGTCACGCTCGTTGCGCTGGCCTTGCTGCCCGTCCTCTGGCTGGCGGCTTGGCAGGCCAATCTCCAGGGGGCGTCGGTCGTCGCGCAGAGGACTGCCGCGCTAAGATCCGTGTCCGATCTGGCGGTCGCGCGTTATGCCAGCCTCTTCGAAGCCACGCGGCGTCTGCTGACGGCCGCTTGCTCTGAGGAATCCGTCGAGGAAAGTGCTTCAGTCGAGTCGTCGTCGGCCACAGCCGGTCGATGCGGAGGCTACCTGTCGAAGTTGCTGGCCGCCTATCCGGGTCAGTATTCAAGCGCGCTGGTGACGGACGAGCAGGGCATTGCGCGATGCGCCAGCGATCCCAAGGCCGTCGGCATGTCATTCGCCGACCGCGACGTCTTCGAGAAGGTGCGGGCCGCCAGCGGCGTTGTCATCGGCGATACGATCGCGAGCCGTATTACCCCGCATGCCATCATTCCGATCGCCGTTCCCGTCCTTCGTGACGGCACGTTCCGAGGCATGTGTGCGGTGGGCGTCACGCTCACGGCGCTGGCGCAGGTGGCCGCCCAGGCGGGAGCCCCCGGCGGTGCAGCGGTGGCCGTGGTCGATCGTTCCGGGGCTGCCGTTGGCGGCGATGCGACGGCGATGCGGCGGCTACCGGTGCCGGCACGCCTGACCGCGGCACTGACGGGCGCCGAGACCGGCTTCTCGGACTTCGGTCAGGATGGTTCGCTCTACGAATTCCGTGTCCAGCCGGTGGGCGGTAACGCACTTTTCGCTGTGGTGTCGCTGCCGGTCAGCGACAACCCCCTGGCTTCTGCCGGAACCTGGGCGGGCTTCTTCCTCGTCGTGCTGGCGTCGATCGTCGTGCTGCTGGTGATCTGGTTCGGCGCCGACCGGTGGTGTGTCCGGCCTCTCCGCTATATCCAGGACTTTGCCGACAAGGTTGCACGCGGCGAAAACATCACCTTGTCGCCGCCACGGCCCTGGTCCCCCGAGATGGCCTCGGTCGGTGCGGGCGTGACCGCCATGGCAGCTGCCATCGCCAGTCGCGAGGCGGCCCTGCGGGCCAATCTGGAGCAGCGTGACCACATGCTCCGCGAGATTCATCATCGGGTGAAGAACAACCTGCAGATGATATCGAGCCTGCTGAACCTCCAGGCCGGGGAGATCAGGTCGCCGCGCATTCGTCGCTTCTTCGGCGATGCGCAGAACCGGGTCCTCACTCTGTCGATCCTGCACCGTCATCTCTACGAGCGGTCGAGCTGGTCGCTGGTCGACTTCCAGCAGTTCATCAGCGACCTCGTGCGGCAGATCTCCGTCGGACGCACGAGGGGTGGCCAGTCGGCGCCCCGCTATCATATTCGTGCACCGATCATGGCGGTGGGGCCGGACACCGCCATTCCGATCGGCCTGATCGTGACGGAGGCCGTGAGCATTGCGCTCACCCATGACTTCAGCAAGGCGGCCGCACCGGAAATTCGCATCGAGACAAGCGAGCGCGGCGAGGAGGTCCAGCTCGTCATCGAGGATAATGGCGTTGCCGGGGATGACGGCGCGTCGATCCCCGACGGGAAGGGGGGCTTTGCCCTCACGCTGATCCGCGGACTTGCCATGCAGCTGGGCGGCGAGGTCACGATCGAGCGCAAGCCCGAGGGCGGCAACAGGGTCATCGTCGTCTTTCCGACACCCGCCGCGGATGAGCCCGTGAATGCCTAGCCTCCTGCGATCGGCGCGTTTGACCGGTGTCGTCGCGGGTATCACTCTCGCCGTGCTGATCGCGACGGGTCTCATGCTGGCTTTGACACATTCCAAGTCGGCGGCGCGCCAGCAACGCCTGGTCGTGGCCAATTACGAGACGATGGCTTTGATGCGCGAGACGGTGATCGCCGTGCAGGACGCCGAGATCGGGCTGCGCGGTTTCCTGCTGACCGGCGACGTCACCAGGCTGGAACCCTATGAGCGCGCGCGCCTCAGGATCGAATCGAGTATGCGTCAGCTCGAAGCCGCGATATCGGGCGATCCCGACACGACCCGCCAGTTCCACGAGTTTCGCAACGTCACGACGCAGAAATTCGACCAGATGAACGCCACGGTCGGGGCCTACCAGCTCAATGGTCGAGATGCGGCCATGGCGCTCGATCGGACTGGCGCAGGGCGGGCGATGCTGAGCCAGGTCAGGTTGCTCGGTGATGCGCTCGTCGAGGGACAGAGGCTCCTGCTGGCGCGGCGCCTGACGACCCTGCGATCGGAGCAGGAGCAGGCCGACAGAGCCGGCCTGCTCGTGATGGGCGGGGCGTTCATCTGCCTGATCGTGGGCATATACATCGTCGTGCACGGGGCCGGGCGGCTGGAGCGCAGCCAGCATGCTCTCGCTGGCCGGTCACGCCTTCTGCAGGCGACCTTGGAGAGCCTGCGCGACCCCATCGTCGTGATCGATGGCGAGCGGAGCGTGGTGGCGTGGAACGAGGCGTTCGCCAGGCTGGCGCAGTGGGAACCGGGCAAACAGGCACCGCCTACGCTGGATCAGCTCCTGTCAGACCGCTCGCCTGCGACGCGGGCTCTTCTCCAGCCACTCGATCTCGGCGCGACTCCCTCCACGGCACCCGCCGTGGTCCGCGTGGCGCATGATGGGCGGGACTACGAGATCTACCGGGGCGAAATGTCGGGCGGGGGCGCGGTCGTGCGGTGCGTCGACATCACCGAGAAGCTGCGTGATGAGGCCGCCCTTCGGCAGGGCCAGAAGATGGAGGCCACCGGCCAGCTCACCGGCGGCATGGCCCACGACTTCAACAACATCCTGCAGGTCATCCGGGCCAACCTCGACCTGCTCAAGGGCGAGGCCGGTGACAATGTCGCGATGCTGTCACGCGTGCAGAGCGCGACGGCGGCGGCTGATCGCGGCGCGCGCCTGACACAGCAGCTCCTGGCCTTTGCCCGCAGGCAACCGCTGACGCCGCAGCCCACGAACATCGCCAGGCTCGTGGGCGATCTCGCCGACCTAATGCGTCATTCGCTGGGCGAGCGCATCGCCATAGAGCTCAGGCTGGCGGACCATCCCTGGAATGCCAGGATCGATGCCGGCCAGCTCGAGAACGCCATCCTCAACCTCGCGATCAATGCCCGCGATGCCATGCCGGACGGCGGCACCGTGCGCGTCGACGTATCCAATGCGACGCTCGATCGGCGCTATGCGGCGCTGCACCCCGACGTGACGCCCGGTCCCTATGTCCTGGTTGACGTGAGCGACACCGGCACCGGCATGCCGCCCGAGGTCGCGGTGCAGGCGTTCGACCCGTTCTTCACGACCAAGGGTGACGGCAAGGGCACGGGGCTTGGTCTCAGCATGGTCTACGGCTTCGTGCGCCAGTCGAACGGGCATATCCGGATCGACAGCGCGATCGGGCAGGGCACCAGCATCAAGCTCTACCTGCCGCGCACCGAGGATCCGGTCGTCGAGGAGCCGGCCGATCCGGTGAATGCCGTGAGCGGCAGCGAGCGGATCCTTGTCGTGGAAGACAGCGAAGATGTCAGGCGCGCCGTCGTCGACATGCTGACGGGGTGGGGCTATCGCGTGGAGGCTGCCGAGGATCCCGACGTGGCGGCTGCGATCCTGGAAAGGGATTCCGCGTTCGATCTCCTGTTCACGGACATCGTGATGCCGGGCACCATAACGGCCGTCGAGCTTGCCCAGCTGGCCCAGCGCCTGCGGCCCGGCATTGCCGTACTGCTGACGTCCGGGTTCGCCCGTGGCCTGATCCCGGATCACACGCGGTCGGGCTATCCCATGATAGCCAAGCCCTACAGCAGCGAGGCCCTTTCGACGAAGCTGCGCGGCGTTCTGGCGAACCGGCGCCCCGGGCTCGCACCGCAGCCAAATGCTTCAACGGAGGAGTCTGCGCCGCCGTCGGCGGCCGAGGGCCGGTCGAGGCGGGTCCTGCTGGTGGAAGACGAGGTCCTGCTCCGCATGTCGACCACCGACATGCTGGAGCGGCTCGGGTGCTCGGTGGCCGGGGTCGGCAGCGGAGAGGCTGCCCTGGAACTCCTCTCCCAGGACGGGGGCTATGACCTTCTGGTGACGGACGTGGGCTTGCCGGGGATGAGTGGCGAGGAGCTCGCGGTCAAGGTGCGGGAACAGTTTCCCTCGTTGCCGGTTGTGATCGCCAGCGGCTATGGGCGCCCCGGGATGCAGGGCGAGGGAATGCAGTTCATTTCAAAGCCCTACTCGTCTATCGACTTGCAGCAGGCACTCGACCACAGCGTGCGCAAGGTTGCTTGAGGCCGGCTACAGAACCTTCCCCCGAATTTCGCGCGAGCTCTGCAACCCCGCATGATTATGCGGCGTTCATCTGTCGAAGATGGGGCAATCGTGGAGGGGATCATGAAGTCGAAGCAAGTGCCCGAGACGTCGAACATGACGCAGGATCATTCGGATCATGGACCGCTCGCGGGCGAACTAATGGATCTCTACGCCGCAATGCTCATCGTCATACCGATCGCCTTCGTCCTGAAATCTCTGTGGGTGTGAAGGCCTCGCCGCCCCTGGGCAACGGGCAACCTCGGGTTGGCCGGGCGCGTTAACAACGCCCAACCAGGAGGTATTCAGATGCGTTCCATCGCCACCCTCGCGGCGTGTGTCGCCGCCGCCGTCGCCGTCGTTTCCGTGCCGCTCGTCGCTGGAGCCCAGACGACCGCCCAGACCACGACCCAGAATGACGCCCAGACCATGTGGGAAAAGGTCAAGGGCAGCTGGAACCAGAGCAAGGGCGCCGTGAAGGAGCAGTGGGGAGAACTCACTGACGACGATCTGTTGGCCATCGAGGGCCGACGCGACCAGCTCGTGGGCAAGATTCAGACGCGCTACGGCATTTCCCGCGAAGCCGCCGAGGCGCAGGTCGGCGCTTGGGAAAAGAGCCGCCTGAAGGACATGTGAGGAGCACGGAGATGAACCGGTACTTCACTCTCATAGCTGTGGCCGGCGCTCTGGCCTTCGCTGCGGCGAGCCCGGCCCTTGCCCAGGTGCCGGCCGCCCAGACGTCCGGCATGATTGGCACAGGGGTTTCGGCCAACGGCGTCACCCAGTTCAAGGACGAGCGGACCGGCAAGGTCTGGACGCCCGAGAACGTCAGCAAGGACAACCAGACCCCGCAGCAGCAGGCGGCGATGCCGGCGACCCCTGCCGACAAGGCATTCGACCCCAACAGCCAGGCGGTCGGGATGCAGGTCGTCGTGCAACGGCCGCGCGGCAACCTGATGGGTACCGTTCCCATCACCGTTGGCCCAACGGTGCCTGCGGTCGTGATCGACAGTCCGTGGCTGCAGGCCGTGCCGCAGCAGAACTGGTTGTCCGTGCTGTATGTCACCAATAATAGCGGAAACGTCGTCGATCCGGTCGTCGGCTGTACCTTCACCAATGGTGGGCGTCCGGTACAGGACACGCGCGTCGTTCTTTCCCCGGCCGGCCCGGGCGAGCGCTGGGGTGTTCCTGTCTATGGGCCGCCGGTGTCTACGTTCGTCGATCGGGTAACCTGCCGTCTTCTGTCGCCGTCGTAACGGTCGCGTCTTCCGGCCAGCGAATTGCGGGCCGGCCTTCCTGAAAGGGAAGGCCGGCCCGTTTCGTTTGGCGCCAAAGGACGCTACGGTACTGCTTCGGGATGAAGGGAAAGATTAAACATGCGTAGCATTGGGTTGGGGCGTCGGACGGCACTGGCAGGCGGTGTCGCCCTGGCGAGCGCTTCTTTGATTCGACCCCGCGAGGCGCGGGCGGCGAAGGGACTGACGGTCGTCCTCGAATCCGAGGTGACGATCCTCGATCCGCATGCGACCACGGCCGCGATCACCCGCACCTTCGGCACCCACGTCTTCGACACGCTCTTCGCGATGAACGACAAGGGCGAGATCAAGCCGCAGATGGTCGAGAGCTACGACAGCAGCCCCGACAAGCTGACATGGACGTTCGTCCTGCGGGACGGGCTGAAGTGGCATGACGGCAATCCGGTGACGGCCGAGGATTGCGTCGCCTCGCTCAAGCGCTGGTCGGTGCGCGATCCCCTGGGCAAGATGCTGATGGCGGATACGGCCTCGCTGGAAGCGACGAATCCGAAAACCATCAAGTTCGTGCTGAAGCAGCCATTCCCCCTGCTGCTCGAGGTCCTAGGCAAGCCCAACGCACCGCTGCCAGTGATGATGCCGGCCCGCCTTGCCGCAACTCCCGCCGACCAGCGCATCCCCGAGCCGATCGGGTCCGGCCCGTTCCGCTTCCTGAAGGACCAGTGGCGGCCGGGCAATGCCATGATCCTGGAGCGCAATGCCGCTTATGTGCCGCGCAAGGAGGCGCCGGACTTCCTGACGGGCGGGAAGAACGTGAAGATCGACCAGCTCACCTTGCGCGTGATGCCGGACCAGTCGACGGGCGCGAACGCGCTGATCGCCGGCGAGATCGACTACATGCAGTACCTTCCGTTCGACATGCTGTCGGTGCTCGAGAAGGAAAAGTCGATCAAGCTGCTCGGCCTGGGCGGCCTCCATCAATTCCAGGGCAACTTTCGCCTCAACCATGCATCCCCGCCGTTCGACAATCCCGCGGTGCGCAAGGTGATGTGGAAGCTTGTCGACCAGAACGCGACGCTGACGGCGATCGGCGTGCCAGACAAGTACCAGACGAAGGACTGCTCCTCTTTCTGGATGTGCGGCACTCCGTTCTCGACCGACGCCGGCGGCAGTGTCGCCAAGCTCGATCTCGCGGCTGCACGCGCCGAACTGAAGGCCTCCGGGTACAAGGGTGAGCCGGTGATCGTGCTCGAAGTGGCCGGGTCGATCAGCCAGACAGCCTCGCGCGTGCTCGTTCAGAACATGAAGGACGTGGGCTTCACCGTCGAGCAGCAGCCGCGCGACTGGCCCACCGTCCTGGCGCGGCGCGCCAAGAAGGATGGCTGGTCGATGTTTCCGGTCTATTCGAACGGAACGGACATGTACTCGCCGCTCACGCATTTCTACGTCGCGGCGACCTGCAACGACTTCCCCGGCTGGTCCTGCGACAATAGAATTCCCGAGCTCTTGAAGGCCTTCACGCGCGCCGGGACGCTCGAGGAGCGCAGGAAGATCGCCGCGGAGATCCAGGTGATTGCCTACGAGCTGGTGCCGGCCCTCATGTGGGGGCAGTTCACCATCCCCGCCGGCTATCGTTCGGATCTGAAGGGGCTGATCCAGTCGTCATACCCGATGTTCTGGGAAGTCGATCGCTAGGCGGCAACCGGCTTTGCGATTCCACCGTTGCCGTCCCATGACAGGTGAACGATGACAGTGACGCACAACACCGCCGAGCAGCGATACGAGCTGCCGGTCGAGCACGGCCTGGCGATTGCCGCCTATCGCCAGCAGGGCGACGCGCGGATCTTCACCCACACCGAGGTGCCCCCGGAAGACGAAGGCAAGGGTATCGGCGCAAGGATCGTGAAGGCCGCTCTGGAGGACACACGCAAGCAGGGGTTCAGGATCGTCCCGGCCTGCAGTTTCGTTGTCGCCTATGTGCGCCGTCATCCCGAGTTCGACGACAGCAAAAGCTGATCAGGGCCTCACGACCAGGAATGTCGCAAGTGTCACTGCGGCGGTGACTGCGGTTCCCCAGGCGAGATCGACGACACTGACCGCCATCGGCCAGCCCCGCAGCGTCGCGAGGTTCGTGAGGTCGTACGCGGCATAAACGCAGAGGCCGAAAAGTCCGCCGTAGAGAAGGGCGCTCGACCAGGTCCCGGCACCCAGCGCGAGCTGTACCGGGAAGATCGCGATCCCCGCCGCATGCACGAGGTAGAAGAGGATGGCGACGCTCCAGATCGGCTTGTCCAGGAGCAGATGACCCAGCCGTGCCTTGTAGAATTCTCGACTCACGACGCCCAGCCACAATGCGTCGAGGATCGCCAGGACGACAAGCGCGACGAGGTAGCTGGCCATCAGGGTTTTCATGACGAAAGCTTACTGGGTGAGGAAGTACCAGGCCAGCGCCATGCCGCCCGCCGCGCCGATGACGGAGATGATGAGAACGGTGAGGACGCGTCCGCTGACGACGCCGCCGCGGGCTTCGGTCGGGGTAAGTTCGGGCTGCATGAGGGGCGCTCCAATGTTGGGGCCTTGGATCGGTTCCTCAACGCCTCGCTTCTGGCCGGGTTGCCCCGGCGGAACCCGCGCTCGCGCGCCGGCCTCTTCGGGTTTGACGGCATCGCCTCCACCGCGACCGGCATGGCGCAGATCCTGTTCGTGATCGCGATCGTTCTTTTCGTCGTCAGCCTGTTTGCCGGCTTCGTTCGCCGCAATCTCTAGCAGGCTGTTGAAATAGGCCTATCAGAAGTACCCGCGAGCAACATTGCTACGCAGACGGTCACCACGGCACGGGATTCTGGGAGGTGCGACATTTACTTCATTTGTTTCGTTTATTTCGTATGTTTCGTTTATTCGCCGTGACCCCGACCTCTTGAGCGGCCTGCTAGGCGCTGAAATGATCGCGGAGCAGGGCCCGGGCCTCGTTCCCGGCGGCGCGCTCCCAGCAGTTCACGATCGCCACCCGGAACCCACCGGGTGGCATGGCGTGCTTTTCCGGCGCCATGGCTTCGTGGAACGTGATCTGCACGCTCGACACGTTGTGGAGGCGCCGGATGCGCTGGAGGAGGGCTTGTGGCGGAGGGCGGTACCGACGGCCGTGCGGCATGAACAGGACCACGCTGTAGCCGGTGCGCCGGTCGACGTCCTCATAAAGCCACTCGCGCCGGGCATAGAGCCGCACCAGCGCTTCCACCCATCCCTTGCCGTAGAGATCCGGCCATTGGTCGGCGAACCGCAGATGCACCTCGATGATGCGGCCGCCGATGGTCTCGAGGTTCACCATGCCGGTGTAGCCGCCGAAATGGCGCCGGCACCAGTCGCCGGCCCACGCTTCGATGGCGGGCTCCGACCGGGCATCGACCTCCCAGTAGTCGAAGGTACCATCTTCGGCAGGGACCCCCCGCGCATGGCGCCACCAGCAGGGCACGCCATCGACCAGGGCGGCATCACTGCTCACATGGTCGCCCTGGAGAAGAGGCATCCACATGTGCCCCGGTCGATAGGCCGCTTCGTAGTCTGCCGGCGAACGCAGCGCTCGGCTTCCGACACCCATGCCCTTGAGGTTGTAGATCGGCTTGGAAAAGACCGGATAGGTCTTGGGCGCCACGCCGTGCGGCGCCGCCTCGAGGCCCTGCCGGGTGGCCACGGCCAGTTTGTCGTAGACCCAGCGATGCTCCGGATTCCACAACCACGCATCCGAATCCTCAGTCGGTATGAACACGTCCGCGGGGCATTCCACCGTCTCGAAATATTGAGCGCGCCACGGGTCGATCTCGCAAATCGGCACTTGCTTCCCTCATGTCCACGAGCGGACGCTGCAGGGTGATCGTCGGGTAACGCTCTTGCAACCGACCTGCGCGCCCCCACGTTAGGCTCCCGGAGGTTCCGTGCCGAATTCGTCGACGCTTGTCGTGCAGCCGCACGATCTCCAGTCCTTCAGGACTGTCCGTTCCCTTACCGAGGCGCTCGCGGCTCCGCTGTCTGCAGAAGATCAGACCGTGCAGTCGATGCCGGATGCCAGTCCCACGAAATGGCATCTCGCTCACACGACGTGGTTCTTCGAGACCTTCGTGCTGCGGCCCCGCGCCGGCGGCTATAGGGCGTTCGACCCGGCTTACGAGTATCTCTTCAATTCCTATTACGAGGCGGTGGGTCCCCGACATCCGCGGCCCCAGCGCGGCCTGATCACACGGCCCGGGGTCGAAGAGATCCTGGCCTACCGGCATCACGTGACGACGGCGATGCTGGCGTTTCTGAAGGACGACCATGCCGCACACGATCTCGTGCAGTTGGGCCTCCATCATGAGCAGCAGCATCAGGAGCTGATCCTGATGGACATCAAGCACGCGCTTTCCATGAACCCTCTGCGGCCGGCCTACCGCGCCGTGCGAGGCGGCGGCGTGCAGGCATTGCAAGCGATGGGCTGGCGAGAGTTCGAAGGTGGCCTGGTCGAGACGGGACACGACGGGCGGGGCTTTGCGTTCGACAACGAGGGACCCCGCCACCGCTCATGGCTCGACGCGTTCGCGCTGGCGACGCGCCCGGTCAATTGCGGCGAGTACCTGGAGTTCATCGAGGATGGCGGCTATCGCCGGCCGGAACTCTGGCTGTCCGCCGGCTGGGACTGCGTAAATCAGCGCGGCTGGCAGGCGCCTCTCTACTGGGAGAACAGGGACGGCGCCTGGAATGTCTTCACCCTGTCGGGCCTCGAACCGGTCGCTCCGTCCCGGCCGGTCTGCCATGTCAGCGCCTTCGAGGCCGCCGCCTTCGCCAAATGGTCGGGCAGGCGGCTGCCGCGCGAAGCCGAGTGGGAGATCGCGGCGGGCGCCGTTCAGGGCACCGGCGAGGTCTGGGAATGGACGGCGAGTCCCTACGTCGCCTACCCCGGCTACCGCGAACCTGCCGGGGCCATCGGCGAATACAACGGCAAGTTCATGGCCAGTCAGATGGTGCTGCGCGGTGGATGCGCGGCGACGCCTCCCGGTCATGTGCGTCCGACCTATCGCAATTTCTTTCCGCCTGACGCGCGCTGGATGTTCGGTGGAATTCGTCTCGCGGAGGATCTTCGATGAACGTGCCGCTCCTGGCGATCCAAGACGGTGAGGTCGCCGATCGTGAAGACTTCCGTCAGGCCGTCCTCGCGGGCCTTGGCAGCGAGCCACGCGCAATCCCGGCGAAGTTCCTCTACGACGCCCGAGGCTCGGCACTGTTCGACGCGATCTGCGAGCAGCCCGAATACTATCCGACGCGGACCGAGACGCAGATACTGCGGGCGTGCGCAGGCGACATCGCGCGCCTCGCCGGGCCGGGATGTGCGCTGGTCGAGTATGGCAGCGGATCCAGCGTGAAGACGCGGCTCCTACTCGACGCGATGCCGGATCTTCACGCCTATGTTCCGATCGACATCTCGCGTCAGCACCTCGACCTGACGTCCCGGCGCCTGCGCGAAGACTATCCGTGGCTGCGCGTCGAGCCGGTGTCTGCCGACTACATGGCACTCGACGCGCTGCCCCTTGAGATCAACGGCGCGCGTCGCATCGGCTTCTTTCCCGGGTCCACGATCGGCAACCTGACCCCGGAAGAGGCGGTGCTGTTCCTGCGCCGCGCGCGCCGGCTGCTGCGCAGCGACGGCGCCTTGATCCTGGGAGTCGATCTCAAGAAGGATCCACAGCGCCTGCACGACGCCTACAACGACGCCGCAGGCGTGACCGCGCAATTCACGTTGAACCTTCTGCGACGCATGAACCGCGAGCTGGAGGCCAACCTCGATCTCTCGGCCTTCGCCCACGAGGCGTTCTACAACGAGGCGGCGGGTCGCATCGAAATCTACTTCCGCAGTCTCCGCGACCAGACAGTCACGGTCGCCGGCCGCCGTTTCACCTTTGTGGAAGGCGAACGGGTCCACACAGAGTATTCCTACAAGTATGACGAGGCGGACATCGCGGAGCTGGCACGGCGCGGCGGATTCTCGATCGCCCGCACGTGGACCGATCCGGACCGCCTGTTCTCGGTTGCGTTCCTGAGATAGGCCCGACGCGAGAAAGCCCGCCCCCGAGGTGGGTCGGGAGCGGGCTATCAGGCCGGAACGGGAGAGAGGCGCTGCTGAGCGGGGGGCAGAGGCAGCGCCAATTATCCAACCTGGCTGACAAACGGCACTTGCCGCAGGAAGGTTGCCGTTCGCCGCCGAAACATTGGAAATCCCTAAGTCCCTTAAACAGGGTCTATGATTGCCGCCAGGCGGGTGCTCAATTCCGCATGGAGCAGGTCATCCCGAATTCTCGGCAGCATCCTGCGCAGCAAATCGGCGCGCTGGCTGCCCGAGGCAGTGTCCAAATCCGCCAGGAATCGGACGATCTCCTCGCGCGTCGCAAAGCCCATGTATCCGTCGTCTGCTTCATGGGCGAGGCAGGCCGGAGAGGCGGGATCGTCGGCAGGCATCGCCCGTCCTACAGCGGATGCCACCAGCGGCCCGCGAGCACCACGCCCGCCGACAGGAGTCGCCTGTCGCCGATCAGCGTCTCGCCGATCGAATCGGCATAGTCGAACCTGCCGCTCGCCTGGTCGATCACCGTGGCCTCGCCGACGCTGCCGACCTTGAGCGTGCCCAGGTCGGGACGCTTGATGGCGGCGGCCGCGTTCACCGTCGCGAGCTTGATGACCGTGGCGAGGTCGAGGCCGAGGCAGAGGAACTTCGACATGGTGGTGAGGAGATCGAAGGCGGGCCCCTCGATCGAGATCGCATGCACATCCGAGGAAATGACGTCGGGCAGGAAGCCGGCGGCCAGCATCTTGCGGGTGGTGCCGAAACCGAACGACCCGCCGCCATGGCCGATGTCGAAGATTACGCCACGGGCGCGCGCCGCCAGGATTTCGTCGCGCACCTTGCCATCCGGCTGGACCGGCGCATTGGGGAAGGGGCGGAAGCAATGGGTGAGGATGTCGCCCGGACGCAGGCGGCTCACCACCTCGTGCCGCGACGGCGGCGGCGAATCGAGATGCGCCATCATCGGCAGGCCGATCTCCTCGGCGACGTCGAGCGCAATGTCGAGCGGCATGATGCCCGAATCGCCGCTCGCCGACTTGCCGACGCGCACCTTCACGCCCAGCACCAGGTCCTTGTGCTCGCGCGCCACCCGCACCGCCTCGCGCGGATCGAGGAGCCGCATGTCTGCGCTTTCGCCCACCATCACCGCCTTCGAGAAGGCGAAGATGCCGGGGAAGGAGACGTTGAGGTACGGCAGGATGCGGACCGGTGACGGCTCGATCACGTGCTTGCGGAAGCCGTGGAAGTTGCCGGGCCCGGCGCTGCCGGCATCGACGAAGGTCGTGACGCCGCCCGAGCGTGCGAGCAGCTCGGCCTCGACGCCCAGCGACGTGCCACCCCAGTAGACGTGCGTGTGCAGGTCGATGAGGCCCGGCGAGACGATCTTGCCGGTGACGTCGCGCGTGTCCGCGCCCGACAGGCCATCGCCGATGGCGGAGACCTTGCCGCCAGCGAAGGCGATGTCGGTCACGCGGTCGATGCCCTGAGAAGGATCGACCAGGCGGCCACCCTTGAGAACCAGATCGTTCATGCTCGCTTCTTCCTTCCAACGCACATCACTTGCCCATCCTACTCCATTCGCGCCCCAAAGCTCCGCCCTGCGGCAGGGCGAGGCCCTCGAGGCCCAGCCAGTCGGCCATCAGGCGAAGCTCCTCGTACATCGGGGCGGCCACGTCGCCTGCCTCGATGCCGGGTTCGAGATGCGCGGCCGGCACGAGCAGCTTCGAGTTCGGCCGGTCCGACTTCAGGTCGATGCGGCCGACCAGCCGGTCTCCCAGGAGGAACGGCAGGACGTAGTATCCATGCTTGCGCCTGGCGACCGGCGTGTAGATTTCGATGCGATAGAAGAACCCGAAGATCCGCTCCGTGCGATCGCGTTCCCAGATCAGCGGATCGAAGGGCGCCAGCAGGGCACGCGCTTCGATCCGGCGCGGTTGACGGGCCGCGGGATCGAGATAGGCAGGTCGATCCCAGCCCTCGACCTCGACCGGGATCAGATCGCCGGCTTCGACGAGTTCGGCGAGGCGCGCCTTGGTGTCTGCGACTGGCAGGCGATAGTAGTCGCGCAGGTCGAATTCCGTGGCGATGCCGAGGGCTCGGGCGGAGAGACGCAGCAGCTCGCGTTGCGCCTCTTCGGGCGACGGTGTCGGCAAAGCCTGGATGTGTGCCGGCAGAACGCGCTCGGTGAGATCGTAGACCCGCTCGAACGAGCCGCGTCGCGTGGCCGTCGTGACGATGCCGGCGAAGAACAGCCATTCGAGCGCGAGTTTGCCGTCGTTCCAGCCCCACCAGGGCCCACGCTTCGGGCCGCCGTCGGCGAGCTCGGACGCGGCGATGGGCCCGCGATCCTCGACCTCGCGGCGAATCTCCTCGATATAGGCCGCCTTTTCGCGACGGAACTCCTGCAACGTGCCCTTGCTGGTGCCGGCGGCGGCGCGCGCCATGCGCCAGCGCAGCAGCGGCTGGGAGGCGAGCGGCAGCAGCGAGGCCTCATGTGCCCAGAACTCGAAGAGTCCGCGGCGGCTCCTGCGGCCCCAGGCCAGCCCGTCGAGATGCTTGCTGTCGTAGTTGCCGAGCCGCGAGAACAGCGGGAGGTAGTGGGCGCGCGCCAGAACGTTGACCGAATCGATCTGCAGCAGACCCAACCGGTCGATAGCACGCTTCACATGACCGAGGTTTGCGACTCCGTCGGAACGCGGAATGCCGAAGCCCTGCGCCGCCAGCGCCATGCGCCGGGCGGCAGCGGCGCCGATTTTGTTTTTCCGGGAAGACACGTCACCACACTAATCCACACGCGGCGGCAACGGCCATCGGATAAGGGCCCGTTCGCACTCTGCTCGCGCTCAGTTCGGCTTGACCATGGCCTTCAATGCCTGCTCATCGATGAACTTCGCGAGCAGTTCGGCGCCGAGCGCCGACCAGTGGGCCCCGCTAGGCGCGAAGAGATCGGCCTTGTTGCCCTTGTAGTCCCTGATGAGGTCGTTCGAATCGATCACCGGCACGCCCATCTCGCGAGCCACCTCGGCACCCTCGCGGGAGTAGCGCAGAAGCAACCGGTTCTGGCCGATTTCGTGGATGCCACCCATGATGACATAGAGCGGCTTGGCACCGTTCTGCCGGATCAGCCCAATGAATTCGCGAAGCGTCCGGTTGAAGTTCTCCCGCACCTCCGGGACGATCGGATATTCCGGCACCGGCTCGGAACTGTGAGTCTGCCCGAAGGGATTGAGGTATTCGATGTAGCGCACGATCAGTGAATTGCGCTTCAGCCAGCGCGACTGGTCGAGGTTCGTCGCGAACAGGCCGTGCTTGCCCTGGGCGACCGCGTCCTTGAGGCTCACCCCCTCCTGCTTGAGATGACCCGCGTTGGCCTCCTCGTTCAGGCCCGAATAGATGATGACCACATCGGGCTTGAGCTTGGGCAGGTCGCGCTTCGCCCGGGCCACCTCCTGGCCGATCGACCAGACGATGGCGCCGGCGTTCATGACCTGGGACTTCGGTCCGGCATGCTTGCGCAGTTCTTCCTGCAGCCGGATCGGCCAAGCCTGGTCGGTATCCAAATTGTAGCAGAAGGTGGTCGAGCCCCCGTAGGCGATGACGCGGATCGAGCCGGGGGGCTTCGGCTCGAAGACGTCCTCCTTGTTGCGGAAACCGTAATTGTTGGTCTCGGAGTTCGAGTTGTAGCCGTTGCGGGAATGGATCGCGCCCAGTTCGGCGTCGCGGGTCCAGAGGCCGTAGGTCTTGCCGGGAACGCCGTACTTGAAGTGGATGATCGCGTAGCCCACGCCCTCGATCGCCAGGATGCCGGCGACGGGGAAGCCCACCAGGAGGATCAGGCTGAAGAGAACCTTCTTCCAGACCGGAAGGTTGGCCGTCGTGGTCTTCGCCGGTTGCGTCATGCCTTTTTCCCGCGCTCCCCAATGCGCGGCGACTATCGGTCAGGTGACGATTGCGTTCAATGCGGATCGCCGGCTCAGCTGCCCTCGAGCCGCTTCAGGGCCTTTGCAACCGCCTCGGCCTGGCGGTTGGAGACGTGCCCATTGGACTTGAATTCGCTCACGACCTTTCTGAGGAATGGACTGCGCTCGGTGTGAAGCTCGGCGCGCTTCATCAGCGCCTCGTGGATATGGGCAGGCCCGCGATTGCGCGCTGCCTGGCGCGCGCGAAATACCCTGACGGCGATGGCGACGACGAACGCCACGCCCACGACGATGAGGATTTCGGTCAGCTGCATGGTTCCGGGGGCCTGCGCTGCTGGCGGGCTAACCGGCGCCGAGCGCCGTCTCGGCGCGCTGTGCCATCGCCAGCAACGGACGGTCGTGCAGCCTTGGCGCGACGATCTGCAGGCCGACGGGCAGCCCGTCACGACCCGTGCCGCAGGGGATCGAGATGGCGGGCGCGAGGGCGAGGTTGAAGAGCGGCGTGAAGGCGGCGTGGCCGCGTGCTCCTACCTCCTTGTTCTCGATGATCTTCGGATAAACCTGCTCGACCGGCCAGGAGACGCAAGCGGTCGTCGGCGTCAGCAGGTAGTCGTACTCGGTGAAGAACTGCGCCACCGAGCGGGCGCAGGCGTCGGCAAAGCGGAAGGCGGCAACGACATCAGTGCCTGGCACGGACCGGCCGCGCTCGATCAGGCCCGAGATGTTGTCGCCGAACAGGTCCTTGTCGGCGGCTTGTTGCTCGCCATAAAGCAGGGCGGAGGCCGAACTGTTCACGGCTGCGAACGCGGTCTCGGTGGTGTCACCGGGCCAGGTGACATCGGCCTCCTCGATGCGCCAGCCGGCGGCGCGCAGCTTTGCCACGGCGGCATCGAAGGCCGCCATGACGTCGGGATCGACGGGGACGCCGAGGCCGAGCCGTGGGCTCACCGCGATGCGTGGCATACTGGGCGGCGGCACGTCGAGCAGCGCTACCGAATGGGGGTCGCGCCGGTCGGGTCCGGCCATCACCTCGAACGCAACTTTGGCGTCGGCGACGGTGCGGCCCATGGGCGCCGTCACGCCGTAGAGTGGGCCGTAGGCGCCGCCGAAGCCGAACGGGGCAGGGATGGCGCCGGCCGAAGTCTTGAGACCAACGACGCCACAGTGAGAGGCGGGCCGCCGTCCCGAGCCGCCGCCATCGGTACCGAGCGCGATCGGCGTGAAGCCCGCAGCAAGGGCCGCCGCCGCGCCTCCCGAGGAGCCTCCCGGCGTCAATGCCGGATTCATCGGATGACGGGACGGACCGTAGACCTTGTTCTCGGTGTGGCCCTTGGCGGCCATCTCCGGCGTGTTGGTCATGCCGAGGAAGATGCCGCCGGCGGCCTTGAGGCGTTCGACGGCGACGGCATCGCGCGGCGGCTTGAAATCCTTGTAGAGGAGCGAGCCGTTGGTGACGGTGCGGCCCTGCACCCAGGTCGTGTCCTTCACCGTGTAGGGGACGCCGAGGATCGCGCCATCGAAGCCCTGCTTGCGTCTCGCATCGACGGCGTCTGCGGAGGCTCGGGCCTCTGCGGGATCGAAGTCGACGATGGCGGTGAGTTGCCCGTTCCGCGCCTCGACGCGGGCGATGGCCATCTCGGCCACGTCGCGGGCCATGGTCTTTCCCGTCCGCACGGCGGCGGCGATGGCGGCGGCACCCTGGTCCAGCAACTCGGTCATTGGCTTTTCCTCATTTGCTCACTTCCCTAGCATGATAGCGTGCGCCGCCATGATGTTGGAGAGCGACCTGTACGCGCCGGTGAAGACCCTGCTCGAAGGACAGGGTTACGTCGTCAAGGGCGAGGTACGCGGGTGTGACGTTGTGGCGGTGCGCGGGAAAGAGCCGCCTGTCGTGGTCGAGTTGAAGCGGACCTTCGGGCTGGCGCTCCTCCTGCAGGGCGTCGACCGCTTGGCGCTCACTGATCTTGTCTACCTTGCGGTGGGCCAGTGGCCCAAGCAGATGAAGAACGTGAAAAAGCTCTGCCGCCGGCTGGGACTGGGCTTCATCGTGGTCGCGAAGGACAAGGCCGACGTGGTGCTCGATCCCGTGCCCTATGCGCCGCGCCAGAACAGGCGCAAGGCAGGCCGGCTGCTGGGCGAGCATGCGCGTCGCGTCGGCGACCCCAATCTCGGCGGCCAGGCGATGCGGGCCCCGCTGATGACGGCCTATCGCCAGGAGGCGCTGCGATGCGCCGAAATGCTGGCGGCGAACGGGCCAATGAAGGTGGCGGCCCTGCGCGCGGCCTGCGACGCACCCAAAGCGGCCCAGATCCTGCAACAGGACGTGTATGGCTGGTTCGAGAGGGTGGAGCGCGGTGTCTATGCGATCACGCCGAAGGGCAGGGAAGGTCTGGAGCGGTTCGACCGCAAGCCGGCCTGAATGCTGATCGCGCACCTCTCCGATCCGCACGTCCGGCCGGACGGTGTCCTCTACCAGGGCGTGGTGGATTCGAACGCGCAGTTCGCGGCCGCGATCGCGCATGTCAACGCGCTCGATCCACGACCAGACCTCGTCCTGCTGAGCGGCGACCTCGTGGATCATGGCCATGCCGACGAATACGCCATGCTGGCCCGCCTGCTGGCGCCCCTCGATGTGCCCGTGCTGGCGATTCCGGGTAACCATGATGAACGCGAGGCCTTCCGTCAGGCGTTTGCCGGACAGTCGTGGCTGCCGGCGTATGGACCGATCACTACGCGGTGGACGATCGCGGCCCCGTGCGCATCGTGGCGCTCGACGTGACCCTGCCGGGACTGCACCATGGCGCCGTGAGCGATCAGGGTGCGGCCTGGCTCGATCGCACGCTGGCAGCCGAACCATCGCGCCCGACGATCGTGATGATGCACCAGCCGCCGTTCGACACGGGCATTCCCTACATGGATCTCTATTCCTGCCGGGAAGGGCAGGTTCTCGCTTCGATCATCGCGCGGCATCCGCAGGTGGAGCGTGTCCTTTGCGGCCATGTCCACCGCGTCATGCAGCTGCGGTTCGGCGGCACGATGTTGTGCACCGCGCCGTCCACGACGACGACCATCGCGCTCCGGTTCCAGCCCGATGCCAGGCCAGCCTCGCACGTCGAGCCGCCCGCGATGCTCCTGCATCACTGGCGGCAAGGGACGGGGCTCGTGACTCACTTCGTTCCGATTGGCAGCTTTCCGGGGCCGTATCCGTTCGCCTGACGACCAGCAGCCCGACAATGTCTGGCGGCGCAGGTGCAACCGGCCACCCGTTCGGGCATTGTTCCACCCTGATGCGCACCCTCGAAATCCTCCACCGCACTCGTTACGAGTGTTGCGAGCCGGTGTCGCTCGGGGATTATCGGCTGATGTTCCGGCCACGCGATAGCCACGGCCTGCGGCTTCTTCTCACGGGACTGTTGATCGAACCCGCCTCCACGATGCGCTAAATCCTCGGTCCGTTTGGCAATTCCATTGCCATCGCCTCGTTCGAGGGTACGACTCAGGTGCTTCCGCCCATCGAGGAATTCGCGCGCCCCCTCCCAAGCCCTTTGACATCGCAGAAATACAGCGGTTGAGTGCAAAAAAAAGGGCTATGACACAGCCCGACGATACGTGGGAGCGGCTTCTGGGCGTCTCAATCAATGGGCTCGTACGCGGCCTGATCGGCTTGGGCGGGCTTCTTCTCGTCTGGTTCGCATGGCCCGTGATGAAGAGCGCGTGGCAGGCGCAGCAGGCCGACACGGCAACGACGGCTCTTCGGCTCAACTACAAGATCTCAATGGACGCAGTGCTGAATGCCATCGACAGGCTCGACCGCGCGGTCGAATCAGATCCGATCGCCATTCGCTACTTCCAGAGGTCCGAACTGCTGGCCGGCGCCGCCCTGTCGCCCTATTTCGCGCCGACGGCCCAGCAGCGGACCGAATGGCTGAAGCGTGCCGAGGCCGATCTGCGAATAGGCTTGGGTGACGAACCTGCCGGCGGCGTTCAGTGGCTGCGTCTTTCGTCCGTACGGCTGGCGCTGGAGGGACCTTCCCAGAGGTCGGTCGCGCCCCTCCTGATGTCGATCGATACTGCGCCCATGCTCCAGCCTCTGTGGCCGGTGCGGCTGAGGTTGATCCTCGACAACTGGCAGGCGCTGACGAGAGACCAGCGAGAGACGGTCGCCCTCTATGTCGCGCGGACCTGGCAGCTTTCGACCAGTCACGACTGGTTCGCCGACGCCATCCGTACCCCGGGTGACGAGCTGTTCATCCGCTATTTTTTGCGCAATGAGGCAGGCGCACAGGACGAGCTCACGCGTCTCTTGACGGAGCGCCGGAAGAGGAAGTCATGACGGAATGGACCGAGAAGGGCCACGAACCGGGTGTGGTCGTGCTTCGCGACTGGCAGTGGTTCGTCCGCCGCGCCGTCGACAGGACCGCGGTCTTCGTCTTCTTTGCCATGGTCGTGCTGGCCGCACTTCCCATGGGCGGCAATCGAGACTGGGCATGGGCGCCACTCTGCGTGCTGCTCGGCCTGATCGCGATTCCGGTGTCGCTGGGGCTCGGCGCCCGCGGGGGGCATTCCGTCGGCGCACTCGAACGTCTGCCGTTGCTGGTGCTGATCGTTTGCTGGCTTCTGTTTGCAGCATTCGCTTTGTGGCAGATGACGCCATGGACGCCGCTTACGGCCGATGCCTGGCTGTTTACCCGTGCCGCCGAGATCCTGGGCAGCGCCCATGCGCCGATCCCGGCGATTGCCGCCGACGCGGCCCGCAATTCGCTCCTGAAGTGCCTGGCCTGTGCGCTGATTTTCCTGATGGCGCGGGCCGTGTGCCGGGATCGCGACAATGCGCGGTGGTTCCTCTTTGCGCTGGTGGCCAGCGGCGTACTGGTCGTGAGCTATGGCATCGCGATGCAGATGTCGACGAACTCCTGCTATCTCGGCAGCTACCTGCGAAAGCAGTTCGAGCTCACTCCGAACGATCGCTGCTTGATGGGGGGCACCTTCGTCAACAGCAATTCGTTCGCCTGCTACATGGGCATGTGTGTGGTGGCGGCCCTCGCGCTGGCCTTCAGCAGCAACCGCCGGAAGGTCAACGTCCCTTACGGCTACGACGACGCAGAGGATGTCCGCCTCATAGACTGGTTCACCGGTCTGCGGGTCGTCCTCCTGGCCCTCTCGCTGTTGATGCTGGGGGGCATGTTGTTGTCGGCATCTCGCGCGGGCCTCGGCGCGTCGATTGCTGGAATGCTGTTCCTCGGCCTGCTTCTCATGCGGGGGCGCTGGAGATCGCGGCCCGAACTCGGCCGCATCTTCTTCGTGGGGCTTGCTGCATTCATCCTCGTCGCCGGCATTGCCGGCAGCGGCATGCTTTACAAGTTTGCCGCCTCGTCTGACGATTCGTCGCGTCTGAGAATCTGGTCTGCGGCATTCCAGGCGATCGCAATGTCGCCGTGGCTGGGATGGGGGTTGGGCGGGTTCGGCGACGCCTTCGCACTTCTGCAGCCCGCCAACAGCCTTCAGCCCAACGACATCGCCCACTCGACGCCGCTCGAGACGGTGGTCGAACTCGGCGTGGTCGCGGCGATCCCGGCATTGGTCGTGGTGGTGTTGCCCTGGGTCGTCTGTCTGCGGGGTGCCCTGACGCGCCGCCATACCCATCGCTACCTGCCGGCTGCGGCCTTCTCGGTCGCCGCCGTTCCCATCCTTCATTCGCTCGTCGACTTCAGCCTGCAGATGCCAGCCATCGGCTTCGTGACGGCAGCCCTGCTCGGCATGGGGTGGGCGCAGTCTTTCGGCCGCAGGGAACGGTCGGAGGATAGCTTTACGCCGCAAGGCTGATCGCGATATGATCATCGCTGCTGCAAGTATGCTGCGAAGCACACATTGGACGGCAGGTCCGGGTGGGGAAGCGCAGTGTATGAGTATGGAGACGTCAGGCCAGCTCCTGCGGGAATGGCCACGGAGGGCATATGGGGAGACGGCGTGCCGAGAGCCATAACGGCTGAGGTAGAGGAGTCATCCGGGGAGCAGCGGACGACGAGCACGCCGCGCATGCGGTCGGCACCCCAGCGTTTCATCGAGACCTGGGTCGATGCGCTGCTCGGCTTTCTGTTCTGTGTCGTGCTGCCCATCCCCCTCTATGCGACCGACGAGCCATTCGTCGGGCCGTTCGATGCCTCCGAACTCACCATCGTCACCACCGCCGTCGCCTACGCCATCGTCTGGTACTGCGGCCGTCGGTTGGACGCATTTCCGGGGGCCGGTCTCAATGCGGCGCAGGTCGCTCCGGTGGCGGTGATCACCTACGCCCTGATTGCCGCGGTCCTCCTGCTGCTGCGCCTGGACTATTCGCGCGTCCAGCTTTTCGGCAGCGGCTTTCTCGCCGTGCTCTGGATGGCGGTCATCGCACAGCTCCGCGGGCGCTATCTCGTCCGCAACTACGCCGTGACGCCCCATTCGGCAATCGCCTCGCTGCCGCGGCTTTCGACGTGCCGCTGGCTCGATTTCGACGATGTGCGGAAGCGGGGCCTGAGGGTCGATGCGATCGTGGCCGATCTCAGCCACGATCTCGGAGAGGGCCAGCTCGCGGCGCTCGCCGACGCGGCCATCGCAGGCGTGCCTGTGCTCGACCGGCGCTATGTCGTGGAGACCATGACCGGCCGCACGCCGCTCAACGGCCTGACGCCCAACGAGTTCGGATCGCTGCTGCCGTCGCGCCAGTATCTCATCGTCCGGCGAGCGCTCGAATGGGGCCTGACGATTCTGTTTCTGCCGCTGCTGCTTCCGATTCTCGCGGTCGTGGCGCTGATCGTGCGGCTGGACAGTCCCGGGCCGGTGTTCTTCCTGCAGACCCGCATCGGCCGGCGCGGTCGCGCCTTCCGCATGATCAAGTTCCGCACGATGTTCGTCGGGGTACCGGGCCCCAGCTTCACGACCTCGTCCGATCCCCGCATCACCCGAAGCGGCCACTTTCTGAGGCGCTGCCGGCTCGACGAGCTGCCGCAGCTCTTCAACATCCTGAAGGGCGACATGAGCTGGGTCGGCCCCAGGCCCGAGGCGGCCTCGCTGGAGGAGGGCTATGTCCGCGACATCGAGCACTTCGCCCTGCGCGGCATCGTGCGGCCGGGCATCACCGGCTGGGCGCAGATCAACCAGGGCTATGCCCACGAAGCCGACGCGATGCGCTCGAAGCTCGAATACGACCTCTATTACCTCAAGCACTGCTCGCTGTGGCTCGATATGGTGATCTTCCTCAGGACCTTCGCGGTGGTGTTCCGCGGCACCGGCGCGCGCTAGGCTGCGGCGCAAATCATGTGCGGCATAGCAGGCATCCACGCCTATCTCGACGTTGCGCCCCGGGTTGACCGTGGCGAGCTGGTTCGCATGAACGAGCGCATGGTCGCGCGCGGGCCGGACGGCAGCGGGCTGTGGGTGAACCAGGACGGCCGCACCGGCTTCGGCCATGTCCGGCTTGCCATCATCGACCTGTCAGAGGGCGGCGCGCAGCCCATGCATGCGAGCGATGGACGACTGACCATCACCTTCAATGGCGAAATCTACAACTACCGTGAACTGCGCGCCGAACTGCAGGCCAAGGGCCGCGCTTTCCGCAGTGGATCGGATACCGAGGTCCTGCTCCAGCTCTACGCAGAGTACGGCGCCGGCATGGTCAGCCGGCTGCGCGGCATGTTCGCCTTCGGCCTGTGGGACGCGGACAAGCAGACGCTGCTGCTGGCGCGCGATCCGCTCGGCATAAAGCCGCTCTACTGGGCCGATGACGGCTGGACCTTGCGCTTCGCCTCGCAAGCCAAGGCGCTGCTGGCAGGCGGCGCGGTGTCGCGCGACCCCGATCCTGCAGGGATCGTGGGATTCCATCTCTTCGGCAGCGTGCCCGAGCCCTTCACGGTCTGGCGCAGTATCCAGTCGCTGCCGGCCGGGACGACGCTCACCGTCGATGCCACCGGACCCGGCACTCCGCAGCGTTACTACAGCGTAGCCTCGGCGCTGGCCGAACGGGCACGGCCATCCTCGGGCTCGGGTGATCCCCGCGCACGCATTGCCGAGGCGGTCCGCGATTCCGTTCGCCATCACCTCGTGGCCGATGTTCCGGTTGCGGTGTTCCTCTCCGCAGGAATCGATTCCGGTGCCCTGCTGGGAACGATGGCCGGGCTGGGTGTGCGCGACATCACCGCGGTAACGCTGGGCTTCCAGGAATTCGAGGGCCTGGCGCTCGACGAGGCGCCGCTGGCTGCCGAGGTCGCGGCGCGTTATGGCGCGCGTCATATCGTGCGCACCGTCGATCGCGCCGAGTTCGAGCGCGACCTGCCGGCGATGATGGATGCGATGGACCTGCCGACGGTCGACGGCATCAACACCTGGTTCGTCGCCAAGGCCGCACATGAGGCGGGCATCAAGGTCGCGTTGAGCGGGCTGGGCGCCGACGAGTGCTTCGGCGGGTACCCGTCCTTCACGGACGTGCCGCGCAGCGTGCACTGGCTGCGGCCGGTCTCGTGGCTGCCCGGCCTCGGGGCATTGGCACGATGGGGCGTGTCGCGCGCCATCGCCGCCGGATTGCCCCTGCACCCCAAGACGGCGGGCGTGCTGCAGTATGGGGGTAACTGGGCCGGGGCCTATCTGCTGCGGCGTGGCCTCTACATGCCGTGGGAACTCGAGGACGTGCTCGATCCGGCGCTGGTCCAGGAGGGGCTGCGTCGCCTGGCGCCGCTCAGCCGGATCGCCGAGGCCATCCAGACCGGGCGCCCGCTGGGGGACTTCGACCGCGTCGCGGCATTGGAGACATCGCTCTACATGCGTAACCAGCTTCTGCGGGATGCCGACTGGGCGGGCATGTCGCACGGCGTGGAAATCCGGGTGCCGTTCGTCGATCCGTTCTTCCTCGCGGCGCTTCCACCCGGTGCCGTTCTGGCCGGCATGAACGCCAAGGACGCCATCGCCGGGGTGCCGGATCCGCCGCTGCCTGAGAGCGTACGACACCGTCGCAAGACCGGCTTCTCGACGCCCCACGGGCGCTGGCTGCAGGAGGCGGCCGGCGCACCCCGGCAGCCGGGGATCGACCTCTCCGCGGCCTCTCGTGCGTGGGCGCTCAAGGTCTGGCGTGCCGGCTGGACTGGCCCGGCGGCGGCCTAAGCGACGCGATGGGGCCCCGCATCCTTGCTCTGGTCAGCGACTGCTATGGCGCGCGCGGCGGCATCGCGCGCTACAATCAGGATCTGTTCGATGCGCTGGCCGACGGCAGCACGGAAATCCTGATCCTGCCGCGCCATGGCGATGCGAGCGGGATGGTGCTTCCAGCCGGCGTGCGCCAGAATCGGTCGATCTTCGGGCGGCTCGGTTTCTCGCTGGCGGCGATTGTCGCGGCATGGCGCTTCCGGCCCATCGACACGGTGTTCTGCGGTCACGTTTTCATGGCGCCGCTGGGTTTCCTGCTCGCCCGGCTGTTCGGTGCGCGTTACTGGGTGCAGGCGCATGGCACCGACGTCTGGCAGGACCGCCGCGGGCTCGTGCGGTGGCTGATACGGCACGCCGACCTGGTGACGACGGTCAGCCGCGAGACGCGTCGCATCCTGCTCGCCTGGGTCGACCTGTCGCCGGAGCGCGTACGCGTTCTGCCGGATACGGTGCAGGATGTCTTCACGCCCGGCCCGGCGCCGGTGGCGCTGCGTGACAGGCTGAAGCTCGGCGCAGGGCCCATCCTTCTCACGGTCGGCCGGCTCGCCTCGAACGAGCGCTACAAGGGTCATGAGCCGGTCTTTTCGGTTCTCCCCGGTTTGCGCCGGAAACACCCCGATCTCGTCCATCTCGTGGCAGGGGACGGGGATGACAGGCTGCGTCTCGAAGCGGCCGCTGCCGAGCTGGCGCCCGGCGCCGTGCGCTTCCTCGGTTTCGTGCCCGACGCGGACCTCCCGGATCTCTACCGGCTGGCCGACCTCTATGTGATGCCGAGCACGGAGGAGGGATTCGGAATCGTCTATCTCGAGGCGGCAGCCTGCGGTTTGCGGGTTATTGGCGGCAAGGGTGGCGGCACGGCCGACGCCATTCCCGACGAGCGTGTCGGTGTGATCGTGGATCCGGCCGATCGCGCCGCGCTGGCCTCGGCGATCGAGCAGCAGCTGGCGCGCGGCAAAGCCGACCCGGCTGCCGTCGAACCTTATCGGCGATCGCATTTTGTTTCCGCCGCGCGGGCACTCTATGCTCGCCTAGCAGCCCAGTCGCGTCGTATGAGTTCAGGCCTATGACATCAAGTGATCGCCCTTCGCAGCGGCTCATCCTCGAGGCCGGACGTGCCGATCGCCAGTATTGGGGCGACATTTGGCGATACCGGGAACTCTTCTTCATCCTTGCCTGGCGCGATGTCGCGGTGCGCTACAAGCAGACGGTGATCGGCCTGGCCTGGGCCTTCGTCAGGCCGTTCGTGACCATGGTCGTCTTCACGATCGTGTTCGGCAAGCTCGCCAAGCTGCCGACCGAGGGTGGCGCACCCTATGCGGTGCTGGTGTTCGCGGGCCTGTTGCCGTGGACGCTCGCCTCGTCGATCCTGAGCGACGCATCGAACAGCGTCATCACCAACTCTCAACTCGTCAGCAAGGTCTACTTCCCGCGCATCGTCATTCCCTTCGCCACCGTGATGGTGGCCCTCATCGACTTCGGGGTGAGCCTGCTCATCCTGGTCGGTGTCATGGCGTGGTACGGTGTGGTGCCGGACTGGCAGATCCTGCTGCTCCCGGCCTTCGTCGTGCTGGCGGTCGTGGTGGCCATCGGTCCGGCGCTGTGGGCGGCCGCGATGATCGTCAAGTACCGTGACTTCCGTTTCATCATCCCGTTCGTCGTTCAGGTCGGCCTCTACGTCTCGCCGGTCGGGTTTTCCACCAAGGTCGTACCGTCGGAATGGCAGCTTCTGTACAGCCTG
>CANIEC010000010.1 GCA_947466085.1 Rhodospirillales bacterium | reverse complement strand
GCCGCCGCCGCCGCCCCAGGGGCCGCCGCCGCCGTTATTGTTCCACGCCATTTTCACCTCAAGGGCCCCTGCTGCCGCTTCTTTACCGCGCTAAGGCGCGTTGTCGCTTTTGATTTCCAGTCGCTGTGCATATATGTGACCACAGGCCCACCTTCAATCAAGCGGCAGACGTGAAATTGCGCCGCAGCGGAAGCAGCAGAACATGGCGGAAATCACCGAATCGACCGTCCGCAAGGTTCTCGACACCGTGATCGATCCTGTGACGGGCCGCAGCGTCGCGGCACTCGGCATGGTGAGCGGTGTCGTAACCCGCGCCGGCCATGTCGCGGTGACCCTCGAGGTCGATCCGGCGCGCGGCACGGCGCTCGAGCCGCTGCGCCAGGCCTGCGAACAGGCGATCCGGGCCATGCCCGGTGTCCTCTCGGCAACCGCGGTGATGACGGCGGAGCGCGCCGCACCACCCCCGCCGCCGGCACAGGGCGGCCATCACGGCCACAGCCACAGCCACGGCGCGCCCGCAGCCAAGACGACCGGCGGCGGCGGTCGGATCGACGTACCGGGCGTGAAGCACATCATCGCCGTGGCATCCGGTAAGGGCGGCGTCGGCAAGTCGACCACCGCCGTCAACCTGGCGCTCGGCCTCGCCGCCAACGGCCTCGCGACGGGGCTGCTCGATGCCGACATCTATGGCCCCTCGATGCCACGCATGCTGGGCGTGACGGAAAAGCCCGAGTCGGCCGACGGCAAGATGCTGAAGCCGATCGAGAAGTTCGGGCTCAAGACCATGTCGATCGGCTACATCGTGAACGAGGACACGCCGATGATCTGGCGCGGTCCCATGGTGTCGAGCGCGCTGGAGCAGATGCTGCGCGACGTCGAGTGGGGCAACCTCGACGTGCTGGTGGTCGACATGCCGCCGGGCACCGGCGACGCCCAGCTCACGCTGGCCCAGCGCGTGGCCCTTGCGGGCGCCGTCATCGTCTCGACGCCGCAGGACATTGCCCTGGTCGACGCCCGCAAGGGCCTCAACATGTTCCGCAAGGTCGCGGTGCCGGTGCTCGGCATCGTCGAGAACATGAGCTACTTCCTGTGCCCCCACTGCGGCGAGCGTTCGGAAATCTTCGGCCATGGCGGCGCCCGCGAGGAAGCCGACAAGCTCGGCGTGCCGTTCCTCGGCGAGGTCCCGCTTCATCTCGACATCCGAACGACGTCCGACAGTGGCCATCCCATCGTCGTGTCGAAGCCCGACAGCGCCCACGCGCAGGTCTACAAGAACATCGCCGGCCGCGTCTGGAAACAGCTCTCCGCCAACCAGCGCGGCGCCCGCAAGGCCCCGAACATCGTGGTGCAGTAGGCCAAAAGTCGTCCTGAGCGCAGCGAAGGACCTCACCGAGCGGCCAGACAAGGACCTCAGAGATGGGCCCCCGCCAGTACTGGATCTACATTCTGGTCAGCGGCTCCGGAAACGCGATGTACATCGGCGTCACGAGCTATCTCGAACGCCGGATCTGGGAACACCGGAACGGGCAAGGCAGCGAGTTCGCCAAGAGATACCGGGCGACCCGGCTGGTCTACTCTGAGGAATACGACAATCCGAACGACGCCATCGCACGCGAAAAGCAGCTGAAGGGCTGGCGGCGCGAACGCAAGAACGAGCTCGTGCGTACGATCAATCCAGAATTTCGAGATCTGATGCCGAGCGAGTAACTGGCGTGAGGTCCTTCGCTGCGCTCAGGACGACAAAATGCAGTACAGGAACCTACCCCAGGTCGTCCTGAGCGCAGCGAAGGACCTCGCCGAGCGGCCAGACACGAACTCTCGGCGTTGTCGCTACTTGCGCCGCTTGGCCGGACGCCAGCCGGGGCGCCATTTGCCGATCAGGCCGTGGACGCCGATCATCGAGCCGGCGACCAGTTCCAGAGCGAGGAAGCGACGGTCCTCGACCCAGCCGGGGAGCTGGATGTTCAACGCGAGATCGCGGCGGAAGCCGAACTGGTTGTAGTACTCCGGGTCGCCGACCAGGATGATGCGGCTGTGGCCCAGCATGCGCGACTGCGCCATCGAGTGCCACATCAACGCCTTGCCGTATCCGAGGCCGCGCAGTTCGGGCGAGATGGCGAGCGGCCCCAGCATGACCGCCGGCCACTTGGCGTTGATCAGGATCGGCCAGTTGCGGATCGAGGCCACCATTCTGTCCTTCTGGTCGATCGCCACGAAGCACAGCTCGCGGATCGGCTTCACGCCCTCGCGCAGCCGGTAGACCGTCTTCTGCTGCCGGTCGGGGCCGAACGCCGCCTCGTTCATCTCCTCGACCGCCGTGTTGTCGCGCGGCCGCTCGCGCAGCAGCCGCAGCCGGCCGGGATCGCGGATCACGTCTCCTGCCCGAGCGCCGCCATCAGCTCACGCCATTCACGGGCGCTGAGCCCGCTCGACTTCTGCTCGACCTTTTCGCCGGCCAGCAGGCGTTTCACGATGGCGAGGCCGGTCTTGGAGAGGTGCGTGCCGCCCAGGCGGTACTCGACGAAGGCGTCGTGGCTGATCGGGCACCAGCGCTTCAGCGTATCGAGCATCGTCTCGGCATAGACGCGGATCTCGTACTGCGCATGGGCATCGGCGCGCAGCGAGAGGAAATGCATGAGATTGTGGAGGTTCGTCTTCCAGTACCACTGCGTATAGAAGCCGAGCGACAGGTTCATGCGCGCCAGCTCGCGCGCGAGGCCGGACCGTTCGGGATCGAGTGGCGCGCCGGCTTCTCCCTCGTTCAGCATCTCCAGATAGTGCTCGTAGACCAGCTCGGCGTCCTGCTTCAGCAGGTTGAAGACGCGCTCGGCTTCCTTGCCGGCCAGCACCGCGTCGCGGCCCTGCCGGTTCATCGCGCTCTGGGCGGCGAGATGCTCGGGCTTGGGGACGTAGAACTCGTTGTCGAGGATCGAGTAGCGCGCGGAGTATTCGTTCACGTTGGCGGTGCGATGGCGGATCCACTGCCGCGCCACGAAGATCGGCAGCTTCACGTGGTACTTGATCTCGCACATCTCGAACGGCGTCGTGTGGCGGTGCCGCATGAGATAGTTGATGAGGCCGCGATCCTCGCTGACCTTTTTGGTGCCGCGGCCGTAGCTCACCCGCGCCGCCTGCACCACGGCGGCGTCGTCGCCCATGTAGTCGACGACGCGGACGAAGCCGTGATCCAGCACCGGCATCGCCCTGTAGAGGATTTCCTCCAGCGCCGGGGCGACCGGGCGCAAGGTCGGCTGGGCCCCGGCCCGGGCCTGGTCGATTTCTGCCTGCTGGTCGCTGGAGAGGGGCATCGTTTCGCTGTCCTTGGTTTCGCCGGACGTTATGCGGGGAATCGGCTCCGGCGGGCAAGAAAGGATCGAAGGCGCCAGACGCCTTCAAAAAGCCGATGGAAGGGCCTATATGGAGGGTGTCGGGAAACCGACTATGGCGATAAACGCCGCGTGACATAAGCGTTTCGGACCCGGGGGCAGTACCCGGCGCCTCCACCACTATTTCTCCACCCTTGGGTGGAACCGATGGGGGCGAACCAGGATCGACGGGCGTGGTAAAGACGCGGTTTTTGCTCGGTATGGTTCCGCCGTGACGGGCCATTCACAAGTGCTAACGATAACACCGTTACACTCGCTGCTGCCGCCTAAACAGCGGACGTAAGCGCGGTCCGGGGGGCACCGGGCAACAGAAGCCCCCCACTTTCCTTCCGGCCAATTGACGGCTATTGCCATCGTTGACTCTCCGGCAGGGCGGGTCGATGCTTTCACACAAATTTCCGACAGGCCATGAACGATCGCTTTCACTACGACGCTCTCGTCGACGATGCGCTGCGCAGCGTCGTTCGACGCGTGCTGACTCAGGTCGCGGAAACGGGACTGCCGGGCTCGCACCATTTCTACATCAGCTTCCGCAGCAACGATCCCGGCGTGGAACTGCCGGACTATCTGCGCGCCAAGTATCCCGACGAGATGACCATCGTGCTCCAGCACCAGTACTGGGGCCTGATCATCCGCGAGGACGATTTCGAGGTGACGGTCAGCTTCAACAAGCAGCAGGAGCGCATAAAGGTCCCGTTCGCCGCCCTCTCGGCCTTCGTCGATCCGTCGGTCCGCTTCGGCCTGCAGTTCGATCGCCGCGACAAGGCCACGGGAGAAAAGATCTCCGCCGAGAAGCCGGAAGGCGCGGCCGAGCCGACCCCGCTGCCCGTGCCGGAGAAGCGTCCGGCCCCGCCGGAAGGCGAGACCGCCGGCGACGAGGGCGAGGCAGCGACCGCCGAAACGGCCAAGCCCGAGGACGCGGCCTCCAAGGTCGTCAAGCTCGACAGTTTCCGAAAGAAGTAGGTAGACGCCGCGGCCCGGCTGCGGCAGGAAACCGGCGCCCCGACAGGGTCGCCAGGAGAGAAGCCGCATGCCCGAGTTCCAGTTTCAGGAAATGTTCCCGAGCCACGAGGACACGACGCCCTACCGCAAGCTCACCTCGGACTTCGTCGGCACCACGAAATTCAACGGCCGCGACGTGCTCACCGTCGCGCCGGAGGCGCTGACCACCCTGACGGCCGCGGCCTTCCACGACATTTCCCACCTGCTGCGCCCGGGCCATCTCCAGCAGCTGCGCAACATCCTCGACGACGGCGAGGCCTCGGCCAACGACCGCTACGTGGCGCTCGAACTGCTGAAGAACGCCAACATCTCGGCCGGCGGCGTGCTGCCGATGTGCCAGGACACCGGCACCGCCATCGTCATGGCCAAGAAGGGCCAGGCGGTGTGGACCGGCGGCGGCGACGAGGAAGCGATCGCCAAGGGCGTCTACAAGACCTACACCGAGACCAACCTGCGCTATTCGCAGGTCTCGCCGCTGTCGATGTTCAAGGAAGTGCAGACCGGCACCAACCTGCCGGCGCAGATCGACATCTATGCGACCGACGGCGACGCCTACAAGTTCCTGTTCGTCGCCAAGGGCGGCGGCTCGGCCAACAAGACCTACCTGCACCAGCAGACGCCGGCCGTACTGAACGAGGCCTCGCTGCTCAAGTTCCTCGACACGCAGATCCGCACGCTCGGCACCGCCGCCTGCCCGCCCTATCACCTCGCCATCGTGGTCGGCGGTACTTCGGCGGAGATGAACCTCAAGACGGTGAAGCTCGCCTCGACGCGCTACCTCGACGACCTGCCCGGCGAGGGCAACAACAAGGGCGTCGCCATCCGCGATCGCGGGATGGAGCAGAAGGTGCTGGAGCTCACGCGCCAGATGGGCATCGGCGCGCAGTTCGGCGGCAAGTATTTCTGCCACGACGTGCGCGTGATCCGCATCGCCCGGCACGGCGCCTCGGTGCCGATCGGCATCGGCGTCTCCTGCTCGGCCGACCGCCAGGCCGTCGGCAAGATCACGAAGGATGGCGTCTTCCTCGAGCAGCTCGAGCACAATCCGGCGCAGTTCCTGCCCGAGGTCGAGCCGGCACAGCTTTCGGGCGACGTCGTCTCGGTCGACCTGAACAAGGGCATGGCCCACACGCTCTCCGTGCTGACCAGGCATCCGGTGAAGACCCGCGTGAACCTCAGCGGCACCCTGATCGTGGCGCGCGACTCCGCGCATGCCAAGCTCAAGGAGCGCCTCGACCGCGGCGAGGGCCTGCCCGACTATTTCAAGCAGTTCCCGGTCTACTACGCCGGCCCCGCCAAGACGCCGACCGGCATGGCCTCGGGCTCGTTCGGCCCGACCACGGCGGGGCGCATGGACTCTTACGTCGACCTCTTCCAGGCCAATGGTGGCTCGATGGTCATGCTGGCCAAGGGCAACCGCAGCAAGCAGGTCGTCGACGCCTGCCGCAAGCACAAGGGCTTCTATCTCGGCTCGATCGGCGGCCCGGCCGCCATCCTG
This sequence comes from Rhodospirillales bacterium, assembly GCA_947466085.1. GTDB lineage: Bacteria > Pseudomonadota > Alphaproteobacteria > Reyranellales > Reyranellaceae > Reyranella. The sequence continues at coordinate 50,670 of CANIEC010000010.1, read as the reverse complement.
GCTCAGGACGTCATCAAGAAGGTCGAGGTGCTGGAATATCCCGAGCTCGGCATGGAAGCGATCTGGCGAATCCAGGTCGAGAACTTCCCGGCCTTCATCATCACCGACGACAAGGGCAACGACTTCTTCAGCGACCTGAAGATCTGAGGTTCGAGAGACCTTTCGTTTTCCTGAGACGCCGCCTCAGGACCGGGACTTGTCGACCCACACGGCGCCGGTGCGGGCGTTGATGACGTGCAGCCAGGGGCCGTGGCAACCGAGCACGCGGAAGCTGCCCGTATCGCCGTCGGACATCCCGAGTTTCCGGCTCATCGGCCCCGGCAAGCTATAGAGCGCACGACCCGCCTCGACGTCGACCCAGAGCTGGTCCGCCGGCACCCAGCCATCGAGGTGCGGAGCGTCGGCGATTGCGATATGCGCCCACCCGCCCTGGCCGCCGGACAGGCGGGCGGCCGCGCGGCCGCGAAGCACCCCGATCACGGGCGAATTCATCGTCGGCCCTGACCTCACCGCCACGGGGTCTCCCGCGGGCGGCAGCGCATGAACTTCGGTTGGCGTGCACGATCCGGCCTGACCGGTACTGGCATCGACCGATCGTTCGACGACGGCGAACCCGGCAAGCACGGCGACCGTGCCGATGATGACGCGAATCATCGAAGCCCTTCCCACGTTTCCACCGGCGGCTCCCCAGCGGCCAGTCCCTTCACCCCGGCGCCGTTCTAGGACCGCTGTGCAGCCTCGTCGTGGCGGGCTTTGTAAGATTTGTTTCCCGTCCCGCGCTACACTGGCCCCCATGAACCTCGCCAAGCAGCATCTCGACGTCGGCCTGTTCTCCACCACGCGCGACGAACAGCTCGCCTTCTGGCAGCAGACGGTCGGCCTGCCCTACGACCATATGGGCAAGCTGGGGGGCGGCATGCAGCAGCACCGCCACCACATGAACGGCTCGATCCTGAAGATGAACCATGCGCGCGGGCCCCTGCCCGACGTGCCGCCCTCGGGCATCGTCGGCCTGGAAATCGCGCGCGAAGGGCTGGCGGCGCCGCAGCCGCTCGCCGATCCGGACGGCAACAAGGTGACCCTGGTGCCGAAGGGCCACAACGGCGTCGAGGGGATCGCGATCCTGCTCCGGGTCAACGACCCGGCTGCGCACGACCGGTTCTGGACGCACGCCATGCAGTTCGAGCGCGTGGGCGAGGGCCGCTACCGTTGCGGCGACTCGCTGGTCGTGGTCGCCGAGCAGGGCAAGGTCGAGAGCGCGGTCGGCCAGTGGCGCGGGCCTGGCTATCGCTACATGACGGTGCAGGTGTGGGATTGCCTGGCCGAGTATGCCGGCATCCTGGAGCGCGGCGGCGCCTCGGGCGGCGAGCCGCGCGTGCTGGGCGAGACAGTGCGTTTTGCGTTCGTCTGCGATCCCGACGGCAACCACATCGAGATCAGCCAGCGTGCGTCGCTAACGGGCGGAGCGCTCTAAGGCACTCCGCCGGCAGGCACTCTATCGCTTGCCCTTGCGCGCCTTGCGGGCGGCGTAGCGGGCGTCGCGGGCGGCCTTCTGCTCGGCCTCGGTCAGGACCGGCTTGGCAGCGGCCCGTCGGGCGGCACGCTCGGCCTCCGCGGCTTCGGCCGCCGCAGCGGCTTCTGCTGCCGCGGCTGCAGCCTCTGCGGCCGCTATTGCAGCTGCCGCGTCCGCCGCTTCCTTCGCCGCCGCCAGCTCGGCGGCGATGCGCTCGTCTTCCAGCCGCTTGGCCTCCCGGCGCTCGGCCTCGCGAGCCTCGCGGGCGGCCGCGATGGCGGCGCGCTCGGCCTGCTTCTTGATCAGTTCCGGATCGTTGGCCTTGGCCTTGGCCTTCTCGAGCAAGGCCTGCTTGGCCGCCGCGGCGGTCGCAAGGCGATCGCCGAAATCCACGTTCCTGCCGCTCATGTCCTAGTCTTTACTCCGCCGCCGCAGCGGCCTGCTTCTTGGCGCGCTTGCGGTCCTCGGCATTGAGGAAGCGCTTGCGCAGCCGGATCGATTTCGGGGTGATCTCGACCAGTTCGTCTTCCTCAATATAGGCGATTGCCTGCTCGAGCGACATCTTGCGCGGCGGCGTGAGGCGCACGGCCTCGTCCTTGCCCGCAGCGCGGATGTTGGTGAGCTGCTTGCCCTTGAGGACGTTCACTTCGAGGTCGTTGCCGCGGCTGTGCTCGCCGATCACCATGCCCATGTAGACGGGCACGCCCGGCTCGATGAACATCGGGCCGCGATCCTCGAGGTTCCACATCGCGTACATCACCGCGTTGCCCGCGGCATTGGCGATCAGCGCGCCGTTGCGGCGGCCGGCGATCGGGCCACGAAAGGCGCCGTACTCGTGGAACAGGCGGTTCATCACGCCGGTACCGCGCGTATCGGTCAGGAACTCGCCGTGATAGCCGATCAGGCCGCGCGACGGGGCGTAGAACACCAGGCGGGTCTTGCCGGCGCCCGACGGCCGCATGTCCTGCAGCTCGCCCTTGCGCAGCGAGATCTGCTCGACGACGGCGCCGGTATAGGCGTCGTCGACGTCGATCACGACTTCCTCGATCGGCTCCTGGCGCTGGCCGGTGACCGGATCGGTCTGGAACAGCACGCGCGGACGGCCGACGGCGAGTTCGAAGCCCTCGCGGCGCATCGTCTCGATCAGCACGCCGAGCTGCAATTCGCCGCGACCCGCGACCTCATAGGAATCGGCGTTCTCGGTGTCGGTGACGCGGATCGCGACGTTGCCCTCGGCCTCGCGCATCAGGCGCGCGCGGATCATGCGGGTCGTGACCTTGTCGCCTTCGGTGCCGGCGAGCGGCGAGTCGTTCACCATGAAGGTCATGGCGAGGGTCGGCGGATCGATCGGCTGCGAGTGTATCGGCTCGGAGATCGTCACGTCACCGATCGTGTCGGCCACGGTGGCGACCTTCATGCCGGCAATCGCCACGATGTCGCCCGCCTCGGCCGACTCGAGCGCCACACGCTCGAGGCCGCGGAAGGCCAGGATGCGCGTGATGCGGGTCTGCTCGAGTTCCTTGCCGTCGCGGGCCAGCGCCTTGACCATCGTGTTGGGCTTGATCGAACCCGAGAGGATGCGGCCCGTCAGGATGCGGCCCAGGAAGTTGTCGGCCTCGAGCGTCGTCACCAGCATGCGGAACGCCGGATCGGGATCGACCTTCGGCGCCGGCACGTGCTTCACCAGAAGCTCGAACAGCGGCGTCATGTCGGTGTGCTCGGCCTCGAGCGAAGTCGCGGCCCAGCCCTGGCGGGCCGAGGCAAAGAGCGTCGGGAAGTCGAGCTGCTCGTCGTTGGCCTCGAGCGCCGAGAACAGGTCGAACACCTCGTCGTGCACCTCGTGGGCGCGGGCGTCGGAACGGTCGACCTTGTTGATCAGCACGATCGGCTTCAGGCCGAGGCGCAGCGCCTTGCCCAGCACGAACTTGGTCTGCGGCAACGGCCCTTCGGCGGCGTCGACCAGCAGGACCACGCCATCGACCATCGACAGGATGCGCTCGACCTCACCGCCGAAGTCGGCGTGGCCGGGCGTGTCGACGATGTTGATGCGGGTGCCATGCCACTCGACCGAGGTCGCCTTGGCCAGGATGGTGATTCCCCGTTCGCGTTCGAGGTCGTTCGAATCCATGGCGCGCTCGGCCACCTGCTGGTTCTCGCGGAAGGTGCCGCTCTGCTTCAGCAGGCAATCGACCAGTGTGGTCTTGCCATGGTCGACGTGCGCGATGATCGCGACGTTGCGGATGTCCATAATGATGTGTCCGGAGGGGTTGATTGGGCGCGCTTATACGCACGCTCTGTGACGGCGGCAAGGCAGCATGCGGAGGCGTGTTGCCGCTGCCGGGGGCCGCTGCCACAGTCCCGTCATGCGTAAACGCTCGGTCACAATCGACGGCCACCGCACCAGCATCTCGCTGGAAGATGCCTTCTGGACCGAGCTTTCAGCCCTCTCCCAGGCGCGCGGCCTGTCGCTCAACGCCCTGGTGGCGGAGATCGACCGCGGCCGGGCACAGGGGCAGACCAACCTGTCGAGCGCGCTCCGGCTTCACGTGCTGAACGAACTGAAGCAACGCACGATCAGTCGAGATTGAAGCCCTTCGCGCGCACGAATGCGCCGAAATCGGCGCGCTCCGGCACCGAATATTGCCGCGCCTTGTCCTCGGACCAGCCATAGGCCGGGTCCTCGCCGAATTTCTCCACGAAGCGCTGGGTTTTGTAGGGCTGGGTCTCGTTGCGCCGCCGGTCGTAGGCCTCGACCTTCTCCTTGAGACCCGTCTCGTCGTAGCGATCGCGATGAATCGACACGTCGAGTCCCAGGCGCGGGCTCATCACGCCCTCGAAGGACGGCCAGCCGACACCGAGCCCGGCCACCGGGAAGACATGCGGCGGCAGGCCCAGCACCTCGGAGACGCGCGCCGCCTGGTTGCGGATCTGGCTGATCGGGCAGGTCCCCAACCCGACCCGGTCGGCGGCGGCGATGAAGGTGGCGAGCACGATGCCGGCATCGACGGCGGCATTGAAGAACGGATCGAGATGGTCGTTCACGAAGGGCCGGCCGCGCCAGTCGAACAGCAGCCGGTGCCGGCGGTTGTTGCCGCAGAAGACCAGAAGCGCCGGACCGGCGGCGGCCCACGGATTCTCCGGAATCAGGGCCTGGAGCTTCTCGCGCTGTTCCTTGTCGGTGACGATCACGATGTCGGCCTGCTGCAGGTCGCTCTTGGAGGGCGCCGACAGCGCCACGGCGCAGAGCGTGTCCAGCAGCGCCAGATCCAGCGGCTTGTCGGAATAGCGCCGCACGACCCGCCGGTTGGCCATCTCGGCCAGGACCTCGACGCCCCTGGGGGCTTCCGACAGGGCGGGCGCGGAACCGAACCGCGCCTTCAGCACGGACTTCAAGCGATCAAGCACGGGAACTCCTAACGGCCGAAAATGTTGGGGATCGGAATGTTGGGGATCGGAATACTGGGGACCAGCGAGCGCGACTGGCCCGGCAGCATCTGCTCCAGCTGCTGCAGCTGCTGCGCGCCGGGCAGGGTGCTGGCCATGCCCGGCGGGTCCTTGGCGCTGCCGCGCGAGACGTTGAGCGACGGCGAGGACATCGAGCCCCGTGCGGTCGTGATCAGGTAGGGCGCCGACCCGTCCTCGGCGATGTAGAAATTGACCGTCGTGTCGGTCGTCGAGGCGCCGAGATTGGTGCGGGTGGAGATCCGCGCCGTCGCGCGGTTGCCCTGGACGGTGAGGCCCCTGTCGGTGAGCACGCCGCCCGCGATGTCGATTTGCCCTCCGATCGGGCTGTCGTGATTGACGAAGCGGTTCAGCACCAGCGAGATCGCGTTCAGCATGCTGGTGGGCGACATCCCGCGCTGGCCGACCGCGCCCAGCACATTGCCCAGGGTCTGATCGATCACCGTGCTGGCCGCGCCGGCCGCCATCGAGCCCAGCATCTGCAGGGCCCGGTCGGCGCCGATGAAGATGTGCCCGCCGAGCTGCGCGCCGCCCGCCATCGAGGCCCTGATCTGGTCGGAGGTCGTGCCGCCGCCACGCAGGGTGATGCCGTTGGCGTTCAGCTTGCCGTCGACCGTCACCTTGACCGCGCTGCCGAACTCATTGGAGCCGGAGGTGCTGCGCAGCATCTCGCCCAGGATGATGTTGTTGGCGTCGCCCTTGAAGTCGAAGGAGAGCGCCGGCCGGGTGGCGTTGACGGTTCCCGCGAGCGCCAGCGAACCGCCATAGAGCGAGCCCTTGAAGTGCTGGACCGTCAGGATGCCGTCCTTCAGCGACGCCGAGAGGTCGGCATTGCCGATGCGCAGCGGCGAGCTGACCAGGGTCCCGGCCACCAGCTTCAGCGAGCCGTCGATGCTGCGCAGCGGCGCCGTGTCGATCGGCTTGGAGGCCGCCTGGCCGCGCGCGGCCGGCCGCGCGGGCGCTCCGCCGCTGCCGCCGATCCGGTCGAGGTCGAGCGTGCTGGCCCGCAAGTCGGCATTGATCGTCGTGCGGCCGGTCAGCCGGGCGTCGATCGATCCGTCGAGCGCCTGGCCGTTGAGCACCAGGTTACCCTTGTAGGTGGCCGACTGCGGCGCGCCCCTGGACGCGCCCGGCATCGCCAGGGTGCCGGTCGCCTTCACGCTCTGGCCCATGGCATTCACGTTGAGGTCACGCAGGGTGAGCTGCTCGACCGTGCCGGCGACGCCTCCGCTGGCGCTCACCGCCCCGAGGTCGCCCGGCGCCGTGGTCCCGGCGACCTTGAGCACACGGCTCATGTCGGGCGCCTCGAAGTTGAAGGCGATGTCGGCCCGCGGCTGCGGCGCCGAATAGTTGGCCACGGTGCCGCGGACCGCGAGACGGGCGCCGCCCAGGTTCGACACCTTGACGTCGTTCAGCCGGAGCGTGCTTCCCTGCAGCGCGACGTCGACATCGACGCCCTGGATCGTCTCCTTGTTGTAGATGAGCCGGGCCACCTTGGCCTTGAGCCCGACCGAGGGGCCGGGCACGACCGGTCCTGACGGCGGCGCCGAGGCACCGGACGCCGCGGCAGGCTTCTGCTGCGCCGCGACCGGAACCAGGAAGGAATCGAGGTCGAGCGTGTCGAGGCTGACGCTGGTCACGATCGACAGCGGCACGGTGAAGGTGACCGTCACGCCGCCGGTGCCCTTCAACTCGTCGAGTTCGAAGACGGCATCGCTCACCTGGACGTTGCCGCCGGTCGAGGACATGCGGCCGCGCAGGCTGAGCTTCTGCAGCTTGGACGGCGGCACCGCCGACAGGTCGACCGCGAGCCAGGACAGCGTCTCGCGCAGCTTGGGCCCGACCAGGCTGAATTGCCCGGTGACGCCGGGTCGCGCGGCATCGCCCGTCAGGGTCGACTGCGCCTGCAGGACCATGTCGCCCGGCAGTGTGGCCGTGAGCTTCGGTACCGCGACGGCGCCCCCCTTGGCGTCGATCTCGACCACGACATTGCGGACCGGCTGCTTGTTGTAGATCACCTCGCCGACGTCGAAGGCGAGCTTGGCCGTGAGATCCCCGAGGTAGCTCTGCGACGCCGCAACCGGCGCGCTCGCGGGCGCCGCCGCGGGAGCAGAGGGCGTTGCGGCAGGCGCTGGCTGCTGGAGCGCGGCCAGCCACCGGTCGAGGTCGAGCTTCGGCACGGCGATCTTGCCCTCTACCGCGAGCCTCGGCTTCAGCGCGACCGACAGCGATCCCGAGCCGCTGTCCTGCCCGAGCGCCATCTTGAAATCGCGCGCGGCGAACGCCGTCTGGGATACCTCGATGCCGCCGTCGAAGCTGAACTTGCCGGCAAGAATGGGCGGCAGGGCGGGCTCGGGCTGGCCCGCGAGCTTGACCAGCGTGCCGACGAAGGTCGTGAGGGAGTCGGCCGAAGCGGAGGCCACACCTGAAATCTTCGCGGCCGCGCCCAGTTCGCTCAGCGTGCCCTTGAAGCCGAGCTTGCCGCCGCCTGCCTGCAGGGCGAGATCGGCGGTGTGGCCTTTGCTGCCGCGCGCGCCGACGGCGAGGTCGAGCTTGAGTGGCGCGCCGTTGATCGAGGCGCCGCCTGCCAGCGAATAGGGGCCGTCGATCGAGCCGACCGAGGCGGTGAAGTTCGCCTTGTCGGCGACCACCGAGAGGCCCGCCTTGGAATCGCTGAAGATCAGCGTGCCGTTGTCGATGGTCAGCCGGCCGAGCGACAGCGGCCGCGGCGTGCTGGGTTTGGCGGCGGCTGGCTTCGCTTCGGCGACCGAGGGCGTGAACTCCCAGTTCGGCTTACCCTCGGCATTGATCTCCAGCACGATCTTGGGCTCGACCAGCGTCACCTCGCTGACCTCGATGCTGCCGCCCAGCAGGGCCAGCAGCGACGGCTTCACGGTGACCGACTTCACCTCGACCATGTTGGCGTTCTGGGAGCCCGGCGCGTTGAAGAACTTCACGCCCGTCACCGAGACGGTCGGCGTCGGCAGCAGCGACAGCGAGATCGGTCCGTCAATCACCAGGTCGCGGCCGGTCGCCGTCTTCACCTGCGAGACGATCAGCGGCTTGTATGAATTGACGTCGATCAGCGCGGGCAAGGCCACGAGGGCTGCGACCAGCAGCGCGACGATGCCGCCGCCGCCGATCAGGAGACGCTTGCGGGTTGTTGGTGTCATGGCAGGGCTCCCCGGTCCGGCGCCGCAAGACTAGCGCATCGACTGCAGGCGCGGCATAGAGAAATCCATGGCCGAGATCGTCAACCTGCGACGCGCCCGCAAGGACAAGGCGAAACGCGAACGCGAGGCGGAAGCGGACGCGAACCGCCGCCGCTTCGGTCGTACGCGTGGGGAGAAGGACACCGACAAGGACACCGCGGAACGCTCCGCGCGTCTGATCGACGGCAAGCGGCTCGAACCCGATCAAAAAGACTGAGTTCCCGTCATCTCGACCGGAGCCGAGCCCCTCGAGTACCTCGGGGTAAACTCCGCGAGGCGTAGCGGAGAGATCTTCTCTCAACAGCCGGTCGGCTTTTAGTGGAGCGAAGGTCTCTCCACTCCGCACCTTCGGTGCTCCGGTCGAGACGACGGGCTTCGCTACCGCGCCGGCCGGTTGAGGGCGAGCCGCTCGAAGAAGGTGCGCGTGTTCTCGTCGGCGCCCGGTCCCGCGATCGCGCGCACGTTGGTGAGTTCGAGGCGCCGGCCGCTCTCGGCGTCGATCAGAACGGGCTCGAGCGGCCTGCTGTCGGCACGATCGACCAGGTCCATCGGCTTGCCGCCGCGGGCGGCTGGGCCGAAGCGGTCGCCCCATTGCTTCAGCCCGACGATCACCGTGAACAGCGCGGCGCCCTTTTCGGTGAGGCGGTATTCGTGGCGCAGCGGACGCTGGCGATAGGCGGTCTTGCGAAAGACTCCGGCCTCCACGAGCTTCTTCAGCCGCGCCGTGAGGACGTTGCGCGCGATTCCGAGATTTTCCTGGAAGTCGTCGAAGCGGCGCACGCCGTAGAAGGCATCGCGCACGATGAGCAGCGTCCACGGCTCGCCGACGACGTCGAGCGCCGCCGCGATCGAGCAATTCATCTGTTCGTAGGAGGTGCGCCGCATCCCGAAATTATAGGGCCGCAGGCGGACGGCGCAATCTTGGGACCGCTGCGTTCGGCCCAAAGCAGAACGCCCGGGTCTTTCGACCCGGGCGCCCTTAGCGATTTCTAGAAGGTCCAGTCGGCTAGTCGCGCGACTGACCCATGAAGCTCATCAGGAACTGGAACAGGTTCACAAAGTCCAGGTACAGGCTGAGAGCGCCGAACACGGCGACCTTCTCGATCATGTCCGTGCCCCAGGCCTCGGAGTACTGCTCCTTGATCTTCTGGGTGTCGTAGGCGATCAGGCCCGAGAAGATCAGCACGCCCGCGGCGGAGATGATGAAGCTCATCGTGCCCGACGGCCAGATCATGTTGACGATGCCGGCCAGGATGAGGCCGATCACGCCCATGAACAGGAACTTGCCCATCGCCGTCAGGTCACGCTTCGTCGTGTAGCCGTAGAGGCTGAGCGCGCCGAAGGCGGCGGCCGTCACGAAGAAGGTGCGCGCGACGCTGGCGCCGGTGTAGCGGAACAGCAGCAGCGACAGGCTGACGCCCATCAATGCCGTGACCGTCCAGTAGACCGCCTGTACCGCCCCGGTGCTCATCTGAGCGGCGCGGAACGAGACGAGCAGCAGCAGGCCGAGCGGAGCGAAGATCGCGACCCAGCCCAACACATTCAGGCCAACCACGCGGCCGGACTGAAGCTGGAAGAACATGCCCGCGAGTTCCGGCGAGCTGAACAGGCCGAAGGCCACGATGCCCGACAGAGCGAGCCCCGAAGCCATGTAGTTGTACACGCGCACCATGTGAGCGCGCAGACCGACATCGAACGACGCCTGGTCGGCAACGGTGCCGGCGCGATTAAAGGTGCCGAAGTTCGGATTTACCATCTGGTTTCAAGCCTCCAAGGGGGCTCGTTTGCCGAGCCCCTCCGACGAGTAATCTGGGGTTACAGCGCGACTGAATCAATAGCCAAGAGTCGGTTCGAGAAGCCAAATTTGCCCGCCCCCTGTAACGATTAGGTCATTCGTTGCGCAACAAGGCAAGCGGCCGCTGCCTCAATGCCGCCAAAGTTCCCGCCAGGCCGAAGGCAAGGGTCAGAGCCATGGCGCCCAGGGCGACCGCCACCGCGACGGTCGGCAGGAACGTCCATTCGAGGTTCATGATCCGGCGCACCACGAGGTAGGCGGCCAATGTCCCCACCCCCAGGGCCGCCACGGCGGTGGCGAGGCCCAGGAAGGCGAACTCCCAGGCGAAGGTCCCGGCGATGCGGGCCCGGGTGGCGCCCAGGACTTTCATCACCACCGCCTCGTGGACGCGGCGGCGCTGGGTGGCGAGCATGGCCCCCGCCAGAACGAGCACGCCGGCCAGGATGCTGAGGAAGCCGATCACCCGGCTGGCCAGCCCGATATTGCCCAGCACGCCGGCCGCCGTCTCGATGGCATCGCGGATGCGCACCACGGTGACGTTGGGGAACTGGTCGGTGACGGCCTTGAAGATCTCGTCCTCCGCCTCCGGCGTCGATTTCACCGTGGCGAGGAACGTATGCGGCGCCTTGTCGAGCGTGCCAGGCGAATAGACGAACACGAAATTGATGGACAGTGTCGTCCATTCGATACGCCGCAGCGAGGCGATCTTCGCCTCGATGTCGCGCCCCAGGATGTTCACGGTGATGCTGTCGCCCAGCTTCAGGCCGAACTGGTTGGCCAGATTCTCGTCGAAGGAGATGAGCTGCGGCCCGCGATAGTCGGCCGGCCACCATTCGCCAGCGACGAGGCGCGAACCCTCGGGCGGCGTCGCCGAATAAGTCACCCCGCGGTCGCCCTCGACCGCCCAGCGCGCGTCGGACGGCACCGCCACCTCGCTGACCGGCTTGCCGCCGATCTTGACGATGCGGCCGCGCAAGGACGGCACCTTGTCGAGCGGACCGGCGCCGGGAATGCCGGCGATCGCCTTCTCGAAGGCCGGCATCTGGCTCGACTGGATGTCGACGAAGAAGAAGGCCGGCGCGTCGCTGGGAATGCGCCGGGTGAGCTGTTCGCGGAGATTGCCCTCGATCAGCGCCGTCGCCACCAGCACGGTGAGGCCGAGGCCGAGCGAGAGCATGACGATGGGCGTCGGCGCGCCCGGCCGGTGCAGGTTGGCGAGCGCCAGACGAAGGGCGGCGAATTTGGGCTTGCCGATCCTTGCGGCTCCGAACATCAGCAGCCGCGCCAATAGGGGAAAGGCGATGAAGGCGCCGACCGAACCCACCACGAAATAGGCAGCGATCCGGCGGCTGTCGGCGGTGAAGATCGTGAAGGCCGCCAGCGCGACCGCGACGGCGGCGATCGCCAGCGCATCGCGCCAGGCCAGCCGGCCGCCCTGCTGGACCACGGCGCCGCGCATCAGCGTCGCCGCCGAGACGCTGCGGGCCCGCATCAGCGGCACCAGGGCGAACAGGAGCGAGACCAGCAGGCCGAATCCCGCGGCCGTCGCCAGCGGTCCGGCGTAGATCGCGACCCGCGCCCGGACCGGCAACACGTCGGCGATCGCCGACTGGGCCACGAACGGCAAGGCCGCGCCGATCACCAGGCCGATGCCCACACCCAGGGCCGCGAGCGCGCCGAGCTGGATGAAGTAGGTCGTGAAGACCAGCCGCTCCGGCGCGCCCAGGCACTTCAGGGTCGCGATGGTGCGCAGCCGCGCGGCCAGGAAGCTCGAGACGGCATTGCCCACGCCGACCCCGCCGACGAGCAGCGAGGCGAGGCCGATCAGGCCGATGAACTGCGTCAGCCGGTCGAGCCAGAAGCGGATGCCGCCACCGGCATCGTCGAGCCCCCTCACCCGCCAGCCGGCGTCGGGAAAGCGGGCCTTCAGGGCCGCGATGACCGCGCGGTCCGAGCGGCCGGGCGGGAGGCGCAGGCGATACTCCCAGGTGAGCAGGCTGCCCGGCTGGACCAGGCCCGCTTCCAGCGCGGCGTCCAGGGGCATCATCAGTCGCGGCCCCAGGCTCGCGAAGGCGTTCAGGCCGCGGTCGGGCTCGCGCGCGATGATGCCGCGCACTTCGACCGCCGTGTCACCCACCTTCAGCATGTCGCCCGGCGCCATGTTCATGCGGCGCAGCGCCGAATCCTCGACCGCGGCGCCCCAGATCCCGTCGCGCTTGCCCAGCGCGTTGGCGAGGGTGCCGCCATCGGCCATCTCGACCTTGCCGTAGAGAGGATAGGCTGGCTCGACGGCCTTGAGCTGCACCAGCGTGGGACGGCCGTCGGGCTTGGTCGGCCGCGCCATCGCACGGCTGTCGAGCCAGCGCACGAACTCGCCCTGCTCGCGCATGAAGGCGATCTGCTCCGGCGTCGCCTCGCGGTAGAGCAGCGAGATCGCGACGTCGCCGCCCAGGATCTCGCGCGCGTCGGCGCGCAGCCCTTCCTCGATGGCGCGGCTGAACGACAGGATCGCGGCGATGGCGCCGACACCCAGCGCCAGGCAGGCGATGAACAGGCGGAAGCCGCCGAGGCCGCTGCGCATCTCGCGACGGGCGAGGCGGAAGGCGAGGCTCATGGGGACGCCGTCACTGCGCGGCGAGCGCGCGCAGGCGATCGTCCGCGACCAGCAGGCCATCGGCGATGCGCAGCACGCGGTCGCACCGCTCGGCGAGGCCCATGTCGTGCGTGATCAGGATCAGCGTCGTGTTGTCGGCCCGCGAGACCTCGAACAGGAGATCCATCACCTGCCGGCCCGTCGCGCCATCGAGATTGCCCGTCGGCTCGTCGGCCAGGATCAGCTTGGGTCGACCGACGAAGGCGCGGGCAACCGCCACGCGCTGCTGCTCGCCGCCGGAAAGCTGCGCGGGATAGTGGCCGATGCGATGGCCGAGCCCGACGCGCTTCAGCGCGGCCTCAGCGAGGTCGAACGCATCGGAACGGCCGGCGAACTCGAGAGGAAGCGCCACGTTCTCGTGCGCCGTCATGGTGGGAATGAGATGGAAGCCCTGGAACACGATGCCGATATGGTCGCGCCGCAGCCGCGCCCGGTCGTCGTCGCCCATCGGCCCGAGATCGTTGCCGGCGACCTCGACCTTGCCGGAGGTCGCGCGCTCCAGCCCGCCCGCCACCATCATCAGGCTCGACTTGCCGGCACCCGACGGCCCCACCACCGCCGTAATCTCGCCGGCCGCGATGTCCAGCGTGATGCCACGCAGGATATTGACCGTGCCGGCATCGCTCGCCATGTCGAGATGCACGTCGGTCAGGCGAACGATCGGAAATTGTGCGATGGGAAGCGGCTCGGCCAAGCGGGCTCCTGGGACAGGCAAGGAATGAAACTGCAAACTCGATATGGTGGTTTTACGGCGACGGTCAATTCACGGATCGCGGCATTCGTGGCGCTGATCCTTTGCCTTACGGCCTCAATGGCGCCCGCGACGGTCCATGCACAAACTGAGCCTGTGAAGCTTGCGATCCTGGGCGACAGCCTGGCCGCGGGCTACGGTCTCGCCCCGGCCCAGGCCTTTCCCAACCGCCTGCAGGCGGCGCTGAAGGACAAGGGCCGCAACGTCACCGTCATCAATCACGGTGTCTCGGGCGACACGACGATGGGCGGTCTCGAGCGCGTCGACTGGATGATGGCCGACAAGCCCGACATCGTGATGGTCGAGCTGGGCGGCAACGACATGCTGCGCGCCCTCGATCCGGCCAGCACCGAAAGGAATCTCGACGCCATCATGGGCAAGCTGAAGCAGGCCGGCACCACGGTCTGGCTGGTCGGCATGATGGCGCCGCGCAACTTCGGCCCGGAGTACGTCAATCAGTTCGACGGCATCTACAAGAAGCTCGCCGACAAGCACGGCGTGCCGCTCTATCCCTTCTTCCTCGACGGCGTGGCCCAGGATCCCGCGCTCAACCAGCCCGACGGCATCCATCCCAACGCCAAAGGCGTCGACGTCATCGTCGAGCGCATCCTTCCTTTCGTTACGAAAAATCTCGACGATGCCGCGTCTGTTCGTCGCCCTGCCCGTCCCTGACGAGATCGCGGAGGAACTGTCGGCGCTGCAATCGGGAGTCCCCGATGCGCGCTGGGTGCCGGCCGAGAACCTGCATGTCACCCTCTGCTTCGCGGGCGAGGTCCAGGGCGGCACGATGCGCGACTTCGAGGAGGAGTTGGCCGACATCGCCGGCCCGCCGTTTTCCGTGGCGATCGCTGGCGTCGACCAGTTCAGCAACGGCAAGCAGCCGCGCGCGCTGGTCGCCCTCGTCGAGCGCAGTGAGCGCCTCGACTGGCTGCAGCAGAAGGTGACGACCGTCGCCCGCAACTGCGGCATCGAGGTCGACCGCCGCAAATACCGCCCGCACGTCACCCTGGCGCGCTTCCCCGCGGGCGGCGAAACCGGCCATCACATCGCACAGTTCATGGCGAGCCACGGCACGTTCCGTCTGGAGCCCTGGGTCGCCGAGCACTTCTCGCTCTATTCGAGCCGCACAGGGAGAGGCGGTCCGATCTACACGGCGGAAGCGGAGTATCCGCTGACGTTTTGACCATGAAAGTGGGAAAGGTCCCTCACTTCGTTCGGGATGACAACATTGGTGGGATTGGCGCAGTGCGCCGATGCAAAAGCCGGTGTCATCCCGAACGAAGTGAGGGACCTTTCGCTTCCTCTCGTCATACGAACGTCAGCAGCCGCCGCGGATTGCCGACCAGAATCGCATCGATCTCGGCCTCGCTGTAGCCGCGCTTCTGCATCATCGGCACGACGTTGCGGAAGATGTGGCCGTAGCCGTGGCCGCCGAAGCTCGCGAGGCGGGTGCGGTAGCAGATGTCGTGGCTGATCACGACACGCTCGAGATGGCCGGCCTCGATCAGCGCGCGGATCAGCTTGAGCCGCGTCGCGTCGTTCGGCATGTCGATGTCGGAGAGGCCGTAGTAGCTCGATTCCTGGCCGAACAGGTCGAACTCGACCGTCACGCCCGAGTCGGCGAGCTTCAGCAGGCGCGGCTCGTCGAAGACGGTGCGGTCGATGTGGCTGATGACGATGCGTTCGGTCGGAAAGCCGGCCGCCTTGGCGAAGTCGGCGATCTCCTGCGGCTGGTCGGGATCGCGGCCGGGATGGACGTTGATCGCGGCGCCGGTCTCGCTGGCGGCGATGAAGGCGCCCTGCATCACGCGTTTCTCGGTGTCGGTCCACGGCGCCTGGCAGCCGATCTCGCCGATCATGCCGGCGCAGACGTCGGTGCCCCAGGCGCCATCGTGAATCTGGCCGATCATCTCGGCGGCGAAATCCTCGACCGTGCGGTCGTGATTCCGCGGGTCCTGATAGTCGTTCACGTAGTAACCGCAGCCCATGACCAGATGGACGCCGGTGCCGGCCGCGATGCGGCGCAGCCCGTTCGGATCGGGCGAGAGGCCGCCGCAGGACAGTTCGACGATGGCGTCGCCGCCCTCGTGCTTCATCATCGCCACTTCGCGGGTGGCGATGTCCTCGAGGTCGAGCATGTACTTGCGGCCGGCGCGCTTGATGCCGTGGCCGTAGTTGATCTGCCAGACATTCTCCAGGGTGATCTCGGGGCCGAGATCGTTGTCGGAGCGCGTGCCGGGCGGGCGGATGTCGCACAGCACGTGTTCGTGCATCAGCGTGCGCCCCAGTCGCTCGGGCTCGATCGGCCCGAGGACGGTCTGGATCTTTCCCTTCAGCTCCAGGCGACTCATTGCGGCTCCAGCTTGGCGGCCTCGACCACCCTCTTCCACTTCGCGTACTCGGCGGTCATGTGCTTGGAGAGGTCCTCGGAGGAGCCGCCCAGCTCGGCAGCGCCGGCGTCGCGGATCTTCTTGATGACGTCGGGAGACTTGGAGGCTTTCACCAGCTCGTCGGAAAGCTTCTTCACGATCTCCGGCGGCGTGCCGGCCGGGGCCGCCACGTACCACCACGGCGCCGCATCGAAGCCCGGGAAGCCCTGTTCGGCGATCGTGGGCACGTCCGGCAGCGCGAACCAGCGCTTGCCCGAGCTCACGCCCAGCGCCCGGAGCGTACCGGACTGAATGTGCGGCAGGTAGGGCGGAAGATTGTCCATGGTGCTGGGAATGTGCCCGGCCAGCAGGTCCTTCAGCACCAGCGAGCTGCCGCGATAGACGACATGCTCGACCTTGAAGTCCGCGCGCGTCTCGAAGTATTCCATCGCCAGGTGGCCGGTACCGCCGATCGCCGGGGAGCCGAAGCTCACCTTGTTGGGACCCTGCTTCCTGCAATACTCGACATACTCCTTGGCCGTCTTCACCGGCACGTCGGGATGCACCGCGAGCACATTGGCAACCTCGCCGAACAGCGCGACCGGCGCGAAGCTCTTCACGCTGTCGTAGGGCATGTTCTTGTAGAGGAACTGGTTGGTGACGGCCGTGCCGACGGTGCCGAGCAGCAGCGTGTAGCCGTCGGCGGGGGACTTGGCGACGATCTCGGCCCCGACATTGCCGCCGGCGCCGCTCTTGTTGTCGACCACGAACGTCTGGCCCCAGACTTCCTGAAGGTGCGCCGAGGCGATGCGGCCCAGAAGGTCGGTCGTCCCGCCCGGCGCGAAGGGCACGACCACGCGGACCTGCTTGTTGGGGTAGGTCGACTGCGCCCAGCCGTGGCGGGCCAGCATCGGGGCGGCGAGAGGAACGGCGACGGCGCCCGCGATCAGGCTGCGGCGCCCTATTGTCTTCTTGGTCATGGCGAAGCTCCCTTATTCGGGCGACTATATCGCCCATCAATTGGGAGTAAAATGTGACCGCAGCTTTGATTGGGTACACAGATCGCATTTCGGTCCGGAGCGGCGAAAAGATCAGCTTCAAGGTCTCGAGCGCGGGACCGACCCCCTATCACGCCATGCTGGTCCGCATCGTGCGCGGCGATCCCAATCCCGGCGGACCGCCGCCAAAGCTCGAGGACCTGTCCGACCTGTTCGACGGCCGCTTCGCCTCCCGCGTGCAACAGGCCTGGCCCGGCTCCTACGGTCTGGTCGAGGCAGCGAAGGATGTCGAACTGCCCGGCGCGCTGCAGGTCGAGGCGCTGATCTGGCCGACCCTTCCCGAGGACGGGCCTCAGACCGTGATCTCGCGGAGAGATGCCGCGACCGGCACGGGCTTCGCGCTGGTGCTGACGCCGGACGGCATGGCGCTGGAAACCGGTACGGATCGCGTGGTGGTGGGCAAGAAGCTGCGAGCGCGCATCTGGTATCGCGTCTGGGCCAGCGCCGATCCCGAGACCGGCACGCTGCGCGTCGGCCAGCAGCCGCTCGCGCGCGCCTTCGGCACCGACGACGAGGGCGAGGCGAGCGGCAAGGCGTCGTCTCCCGCCCTGGAGACCGCTGCCGCAGTGATGATCGGCGCGGAGCCGGCGACCGACCGGCCGGCCCGTCGCTGCTTCAATGGCAAGATCGAGGCGCCGCGCATCCAGGGCTTTGCCGCCTGGGATTTCACGCGTCGCATGGACTCTATGGAGATCGAGGATACCGGCCCCAACGGGCTGCACGGGAAGCTGATCAACCTCCCGACGCGCGCCATGAAGGGATCGGCCTGGACCGGTGCGGAACGCGACTGGCGGCGCGCGCCGCATCATTATGCAGCGATCCATTTCCACGACGACGACCTGCACGATTGCAGCTGGCTCGACGATTTCAGCTTCACCATCCCCAAGGAAATGAAGAGCGGCATCTACGGCATGCAGCTCTCCTGCGGGACGCACCGCGACGTCATCCCGTTCTTCGTGCGGCCGCAGGTCGGCAAGCCGCAGGCCAAGGTCTGCTACCTCGCCTCGACCTTCACCTATCAGGTCTATTCCAACTTCTCGCGCGGCATGTATGACGATGCCTTCCGCAAGAGGGTCGCCGACTGGAAGGCCTATCCGCACAATCCCGACGAGCATCGCGACTACGGCCTCTCGACCTACAACCATCATCGCGACGGTTCGGGCGTGGCCTATTCCTCGCGGCTGCGGCCGCTCCTGACCTGGCGGCCGAACTTTCTCAGTTTCAACGACGAGGCGGGATCGGGCCTGCGCCACCTGCCGGCCGACACCCACCTCACCGGCTGGCTCGACCGCATGGGCATCGCCTTCGACGTGGTGACCGATCACGATCTCGACGAGAAGGGCGTGGAGCTGCTCGCCTCCTACAAGGTCGTGCTGACCGGCTCGCATCCGGAATATCACACCGAAGGCACGCTCGATGCGCTGCAGGCCTATACCGAGAGCGGCGGCCGACTGATGTATCTCGGCGGCAACGGCTTCTATTGGCGCGTGGCGCTGTCACCCAAGGTGCCCGGCGCCATCGAGGTGCGACGGACCGAGGGCGGCATCCGCACCTGGGCCGCCGAACCCGGGGAATACTACCACGCCTTCGACGGCGCCTATGGCGGCCTGTGGCGGCGTTCGGACCGGCCGCCGAATCTCCTCTGCGGCATCGGCTTCTCCAGCCAGGGCACCTTCGTGGGCGATTCCTACCGGCAATCGCCGGCGGCGCGCGACAATACCCACGCCTGGGTGTTCGAGGGCGTGAAGGACGAGTTGTTCGGGGGCTACGGCTTCTCGGGCGGCGGCGCGGCGGGCTTCGAACTCGACCGGCTCGACCACCGGCTGGGCAGCCCGCTGAATGCGGTGGTGCTGGCCTCGTCGGAAGGCCACGACCGCCGGAACTTCGTCGTGGTCCACGAGGAGCGGCTGGGATTCACGACGACCATTCCAGGCCAGACGCTGGAACAGCTCATCCGCGCCGACATGACCTACATCGAGAAGCCCAAGGGTGGCGCGGTCTTCTCGGTCGGCTCGATCACCTATTGCGGCAGCCTGCCCCACAACAAGTTCGACAACGACGTGTCGCGGCTCACCTTCAACGTGCTGAACAAATTCGGTGAGCTCGGCCTCAAATGGCCTTTTTGACCTGCGGCGTGAGCCGCGCCAGCAGGCCGCGGGTGGCGGACTCGATCAGGCCGATGGCACGCTCGTAATCGTCGACTGTGCCGCCGAACGGATCGGGAATGTCGAAGATGCCGAGCGGCGGGGCGTAGCTCATCAGGAGCTGCGGCTTGTCCGCGAGTTCACGCGGCGCCAGCCAGCGCATCTCGGCGAGATGGCCCCGGGTCATCGCCAGCACATGGTCGAAGTGCCGGATGTCCTCGCCCGTGATCTGCCGGGCGCGGATGCCGGTGATGTCGTAACCCCGCGCCGTTGCCACATCGATGGCGGGCTTGGTCGGCGGCTGGCCGACATGGCTGGCGCCGGTGCCGGCGGAATCGATCTCGAAGGCGTCAGCGAGGCCGGCCTTGGTGGCCAGCGAGCGGAACACGCCCTCGGCCGTGGGCGAACGGCAGAGGTTTGCGGTACAGACGAACAGGATGCCAATGGTCATGGTCGCCGACCCTAGCACGGCGCTAGAGTGGTGGCATGCATCAGGATTTCTTCCCGCCCGGCATCGCGGTGCTGACCGGCGCCGGCATTTCCAAGGAAAGCGGAATCGACACGTTCCGCGACGCTGACGGGCTGTGGAACCGGGTCAACCTCGAGGAGGTCGCGACCCTGGAAGCCTGGCACCGCGACAAGAAGAAGGTGCTCGACTTCTATAACGGGACACGCGCCCTGTTCCGCGCGGCCGGCATCGCCCCGAACGACGCGCACAAGGCGCTGGCCCGGCTCGAACGGGAGTATGACGGCGAAGTGACGATCATCACCCAGAACATCGACCTGCTGCACGAGCAGGCCGGGTCAAAACGGGTGATCCACATGCATGGGCAGGACGGCGAAATCCGCTGCATGGAATGCAAGACGGTGTTCGCATCCGATCACGACCTGAATCCCACGTCGATCTGCCCTCACTGCAATTCGGTGGGTGAGCTCCGGCCCAACATCGTCTGGTTCGGCGAAATGCCACTGCATCTCGACGAGATCTACGAGGTGCTGGAGCGCTGCGGCCTCTTCCTGGCGATCGGCACCTCGGGCGAGGTCTATCCCGCCGCCGGCTTCGTGCTGCACGTGCGCCGCCACGCGCCACGCGCCCGTACGGTCGAGCTCAACCTCGAGCCGACCGACAACAAGAGCCTGTTCCAGGAACATATCTATGGCCCCGCCACCGGGACCGTGCCGCCCTATGTGGCGCGCGTGCTGAGGCAGGGCTGGCGATAGAACGAGAAGAAGAGACGGAGGAAGTAATGCCCGACATGAACCACGGACGGAACGAAGGGCCGCACGGCGCGCATCACATCGCCGCCGATGTGCACGGCCAGAATTTCTATTCGATCGACCGGCAGTTGCAGGACCTGATGCGGCTCTACATGGAGCCCGCCCTGCTGCGGCAGATGACACCGCATTTCGAACGGCTGGGCGGGCTGGCCGGTGGCCGGCTCGACGAGCTGGCGATGATCGCTGACCGCAACGTCCCGGTGCTGCAGCCGCGCGACCGCTTCGGCCGCGATGAGGACTGGATCGACTATCATCCCGCCTATCGCGAGATGGAGAAGATCGCCTACGAGGAATTCGGCCTGCACGCGATGAGCCATCGCGCCGGCGTGCTCGGCATGGCGGAGCCCGCCCATCCGCTGGTGAAGTACGCCTTCACCTATCTGTTCGTGCAGGGCGAGTTCGGCCTGATGTGCCCGGTCTCGATGTCGGACACGTCGAACTTCACGATGAAGACCCATGCCTCGCCCGAACTGAAGCGCCTCCTGATGGACCGGCTGCTGAGCCAGGACCCGGCCCACATGATGAAGGGCGCGCAGCTCATGACGGAGAAGGCCGGCGGCTCCGACGTCGGCGCGCTGGAGACCGAGGCCGAGCGCATCGCCGTCGGCGCCGATGGGATCGAGCGCTGGAAGATCTACGGCCAGAAGTGGTTCTGCAGCCATGCCGATGCCGACATCGCGTTGATCCTCGCGCGCCCGCGCGGCGCAGCGGCGGGCACACGGGGACTCGCCATGTTCGCCCTGCCGCGGCGCCTCGAGGACGGCTCCCGCAACAGCTACCGGATCGTGCGCCTGAAGGACAAGCTCGGCACGCGCTCCATGGCGTCGGGCGAGATCGTGCTCGACGGCGCCACCGCCTATCTGGTCGGCGACGTGAACCACGGCTTCAAGCAGATGATGAGCCAGGTCAACCTGTCGCGGCTGAGCCATGGCGTGCGCGCCGCCTCGATGATGCGCCGCTGCCTCAACGAAGCGCTGGCCGCCGCACGCGGCCGCCGCGCCTTCGGCAAACCCACGTCGGAATACCCGCTGCTGCGCCGCCAGCTCATGAAGATCATGCTGCCGACCGAGCAAGCGCTGTCGATGTTCGCCTTCTCCGCCGACGCGATGGGCCGCGCGGACAAGGGCGACAAGGAGGCGGCGAACCTGCTGCGCATCCTGACGCCGGTCTACAAGTTCCGCGCCTGCCGCGACAACATCCCAGTCGCCAGCGCCGCCCTCGAGGTCCGCGGCGGCATCGGTTACATCGAGGAATGGGTGACGGCACGGCTGGTGCGCGACGCACAGATCGGCACGATCTGGGAGGGCACCTCCAGCATCAACGCGCTCGACGTGGTACAGCGCGCCGTCGGCAAGTCGGGCGGCCACAAGACGCTCTCCGCTGCGCTCAAGGCGAAGTACGAGCCGAGTGGCGCCCTGCCCGGCCAGTACAAGGGCCTGCTCAGCGCCACGCTCGACCGGGTCGAACGATTCGTCGAGGCGGTTGCCGCCGACCCCAAACAGGAAAAGCGCTCCCGCCTCGCCGCCGGCGCGCTCTATCACGCCACGACGGCGGCACTCCTGGCCTGGGAAGGCGCGACCCTCGGCGCCGAAGGCGGCGACGCCCGCCGCCTGCTCCTGTCACGCCTCGTCATCGAGCATCGGTTGGCCCCGCAGGACCCGCTGTCGCTCGGCGAGCAGGGCTGGGAGGAAGAAGCGATCAACCTCCTCCTCGACGACGCGCCGGTGCCGTTGGCGAGGGCGACGGCGTTGGTGGCGGCATAGCAACAAAAGGTCCCTCGCTGCGCTCGGGATGACAATCTTGGGTTGTTGACGCATACAATTCGTTACGAAAAATTGTCATCCCGAGCGCAGCGAGGGACCTTTCGGCCGGCCGATGTTCACCTACTACGTCTATATTCTCACGAACGTGAAGCGGAACGTGATGTATGTCGGCGTCACGAATGACTTGGGAAAGCGAGTGGCTGAGCATCGCGCCGGCACGGGCGGCGCCTTCACGCGGCAGTATCGCGTGCATACGTTGGTCTACGCCGAGGAGCATCAGCAGATCGAAGATGCGATCGTGCGGGAAAAACAGATCAAAGGCTGGCGACGATCCAAGAAGGATGCGTTGGTCGAGGCGGCCAATCCGACTTGGGCCGATTTGCTTGAGACGGGCGTTGGCAAAGGTCCCTCGCTGCGCTCGGGATGACAATTTCAACCATGACTGTCATCCCGAGCGCAGCGAGGGACCTTTCCTCTAACGCTTGAGTACCTCCTCCGTATGCTCGCCCAGCAGCGGCTCGCGATAGACCGGGCTCGATGGTTCGTCCTTGAAGCGCACCACAGGGCCGAAGTGGAGGCGGCCGGTCACGTCGGTCACCATGAAGCCGCGCTTCTGCAGGTTGGCGTCTGCGATGGCTTCGGGGAGCGTGTTGACCGGGCCGTAGCAGATGTCGAGCGTGGCGAGGGTGTCCATCCAGTGGGCGAGCGGCTTCGAGCTGAAGGTTCCGGCGAGGAAGTCGACCACCGGCTTCTGATGCGCGCCAGGCCATTCGCAGAGCCCGGCCATCTCCGGTTTGCCGAGCGCTCCCAAAAGATTCTTGATGAACTTCATCTCCTGGCCCGCAATCACGAGCTGGCGGCCGTCGGACGTGTCGTAGACGCGGTAGAAGGCCGAACCGCCGGTCGTGCGCTGCTGCTTCACATCAGGCGCCTTGTTCTCGGCGAAGGTCGTGCCGACGACGTTCGCACACGAGGCCATCAGCGATTCGTGCATCGAGACGTCGATGTAGTCGCCGCGGCCTGTATCCTTGCGGCGCAGCAGCGCCATCAGCACGCCGGCGAGGCCGTGGAGACCGCTCACCAGATCGGCGACCGGGATGCCGGGGATCGCCGGCCGGCCGTCGTCGCCCAGGGTCAGGCTCAGCACGCCGGTCATCGCCTCCAGTGCAAGATCGTGCGCGGCACGGCCGGGATAGGCGCCGTCCTGGCCGAAGGCACTGATCGAACAATAGACGATGCCGGGGTTCTTCGCGGCGACGGCGTCGTAGCCGATGCCGAAGCGGGCGGCGACGCCGGGTCGGAACGATTCGACCAGCACGTCGGCCTCGCAGGCGAGACGGAAGAGATCGGCACGGCCCTGCTCGCTCTTGAGATCGAGCACGACGCTCTTCTTGCCGCGGCCCATGTTGCGGAAGAACACCGAGGTGCGCTGGTCGGGCGGCAGGATGTGGCGGCCGGGATCGCCCTCGCCCGGCGGCTCGACCTTGATCACCTCGGCGCCGTGATCGGCGAGCGAGGTGGTGAGATAGGGGCCCGGCAGGAACCAGGAGAGATCGACGACCTTGATGCCCTGAAGTTTCATCATGACTTGCCCAGCAGTTCTTCGTTGTCGGCGCCGAGGGCTGCGCAGGCGGACTGCGCCAGTCGCTCGCCGTCGATGCGCAGCGGATTGGCGAGGACACGCAGCTCGCCTTTCACCGGATGCGGCACGGCGGCGACCATGCCGGTCTCGCTCGCAAACGAACTGTCGAGCGCCTGGTCGAGCCGATAGACGGGCGCCGCCGGCAGCAGCCCGTTCATCGCGGCCAGCCACTCCGCCGTCGTGCGCGTGCGGAACGTCACGTCGAGTTCGGCCGACATCGAAGCGCGATTGCGCGCCCGCGTGTTGGGATCGGGAAAGCGCGGATCGGCGACGAGATCGCCACGTCCCGTCACTTCGCAGAGGTTCAGCCAGAATTTCTGCGTCATGCACATGATGAAAATCCAGCCGTCCTTCGTCGGGAAGGTCTGGACCGGCGCCAGCGAAAGATGCGCGCTTCGCGGCACGCGCGGCGAGACATCGCCCTCGTTCAGGTACCAGAGGCCGGGATAGGTGAGCTGGTGCATGGCGACGTCATAGAGGCAGGTGTCGACATCGCAGCCCTGCCCCGTGGTTCGGGCGCGCAGCAGGCAGCTCAGGAGACCGACGATGCCCGTCAGGCCGCTCATACTGTCGATCATCGAAACGCCGACCCTCGTCGGCGGCCCGTCGGGCTCACCGGTCAGCTCCATCAGCCCGGCCTCGGCCTGCATCAGGAAGTCGTAGCCGGGCCAGTCTCTGCGCTCGTTGTCTCGGCCGTAGGCGGAGATGTGCAGACAGACGATCGCGGGCTTCAGGTGTTTCAGGCTCGCATAGTCGATCCCGAGTTTCACCGGCTGAGTGCCGCGCATGTTGTTCACGACGCAGTCGGCGCCCTTCACCAGCGCCTCGAACTGCCGACGCCCCTCCGCCGACTTCATGTCGAGGGTCACGCTCTTCTTGCCGAGGTTCCACGCCTGGAAATACTCGCTGTCGTTCTCGCCGAGTTTGTACGGCCCGACCTGCCGCGAGGGAT
The DNA here is from genome assembly GCA_947466085.1 of Rhodospirillales bacterium. Classification (GTDB taxonomy): domain Bacteria; phylum Pseudomonadota; class Alphaproteobacteria; order Reyranellales; family Reyranellaceae; genus Reyranella. Next base: position 26,078 of record CANIEC010000010.1, on the reverse strand, counting down.
CCCCGCCCTGCGGCGCCTCGATCTTGATCACCTCGGCGCCCAGCTCGGCCAGGAACATGGTGCCATAGGGGCCGGCGCCGAACTGTTCCAGCGTGAGGACGCGGATGCCTTCCAGCGGCTTGCCGGTCATACTCACGAGATCGGGTTCCGCTTGATCAACTGCCGCGCGATGATGATGCGCTGCATCTCGTTGGTACCCTCGCCGATGCAGGTGAGGGGCGCGTCGCGATAGAGCCGCTCGATGTCGTATTCCTTGGAATAGCCGTAGGCACCGTGGATGCGCATCGATTCGATGCTGTTCTCCAGGGCGGCCTCGGACGAGAAGTATTTCGCCATGCCGGCTTCCATGTCGCAGCGTTCGCCGCGATCGAAGATGGCGGCGGCATCGAGGGTGAGCAGGCGGGCGGCGCGGGCGCGCGTCGCCATCTCGCCGAGCTTGAGCTGGATCGCCTGGTGCTCGCAGATCGGCTTGCCGAAGGTCCTGCGCATCTGCGAATAGCTCGTCGCCAGCCTGAGCGCGCCCTCGGCGATGCCGACACCGCGCGAGGCCACGTTGATTCGTCCAAGCTCGAGCCCGCCCGCGACCTGCGCGAAGCCCTGCCCCTCGACCTCGCCGATCAGGTGATCGGCCGGGATCCTGTAGTCCTCGAACACCAGCTCGCCCGAATCGATCGACTTGTAGCCGAGCTTCTCGAGCTTGCGGCCGACCGTGAAGCCCGGTCCCTTGGGCGTGATGAACAGGCTCATGCCGGTGTGGCGCGGGCTGGCCTCGGGATCGGTCTTCACCAGCATGGCGAAGCAGTGGCCCTCGATTCCGTTGGAGATCCAGGTCTTGGTGCCGTTGATCACGTAGCCGTCGTTGCCGTCGCGCCTGGCGACCATGCGGATCGACTGGAGATCGGTGCCGGCATCGGGTTCGGTCAACGCAAGACCGCCCCGGATCTCGCCCGTGGCGAACTTGGGCAGCCATCGCTCCTTCTGCCGCGGCGTGCCGAACTTCTCGACCGCCAGCGCCAACATCAGGTGGGAGTTGAAGATGCCGGTGATGGCCATCCACACCGACGAGACGCGCATCACGATCTCGGCGTAGGTCGTGGCCGGCAGGCCGAGCCCGCCATATTCCGGGCTGATCGTGGCGCCGAACAGACCGAGTTCCTTCATCTGCTCGACGATCTCCGCCGGCCATTTGTCGGCATGGTCGAATTCCTTCACGCGCGGCGCCACCTCCCGCTCGATCCAGCGGTCGATGGTGGCAAGCAGCTGGGCTTCGTCGGCCTTGTCGATCGTCTTCATTCGATCCTCCCGGCCGCCATCATGCCCGACAGCCGGGGGCGGACAAGGCCGCGGAACCTCAGGACGAAATCCAGGCGAGGGACGGCCCTAGGCGGCGCGACACACCTCGTGCATCATCGCGCGCAACAAACTCCATACAAAAGGAAAGACGCGATGAGGAGACGTCACTTCACGGCCGGCCTGGCGACGCTACCGTTCGTTCCCACCTTCGCCCTGGCGCAGGGCGACGACTGGCCCAACCGCAACGTCCGCATCGTCTGCCCGTTCACGCCCGGTGGCTCGCAGGACAATATCGCCCGCCGCCTTGCGGTGAAACTCAGCGAAGAATTCGGCCAGACCTTCGTGGTCGAAAACCGCACCGGCGCCGGCGGATCGATCGCCGCCGACAATGTCGCCAAGTCGCCGCCTGACGGCTACTCGGTGCTGCTGGGCAACATCGGCAGCCACGCGCTGGTGCCCCACCTCTATCGCAGGCCCGCCTACAACGCCGTTACCGACCTCGAGACCGTGGCCTGGATCGGCACACAGCCCAACCTGCTGTGCTGCAATCCAAACTTCCCGCACGATACGCTGCCCAAGCTGATCGAGGCGGCGAAGAAGGAGCCCGGCAAGTACTCCTTCGGCTCATCCGGCCTCGGCACCTCGCCGACCCTGACGATGGAGTTGTTCAAGCAGAAGACCGGCGTCGACATCACCTTCATCAGCTATCGCGGCGCCGCCGCGGCCGCCGCAGACGTGCTGGCCGGCCACGTGCCGATGGTCATCTCCAACATCGATTCTCTGATGAGCCAGGTGAGCGCGGGCAAGCTGAAGCCCATGGCGTCGAGCGGCGCCAAGCGTTCGCCGGTGACGCCCGACACGCCGACCTTCGCCGAGGTCGTATCGCCCGATCTCGTGGTGACGTCGTGGTCGATCTGGGCCGTGCCGACCGGCACGCCGGCCAAGATCAAGGACAGGCTGCGCGTGGCGACGGAGAAGGCGCTGAAGTCGCCCGACGTCATGGCGAGCATGAAGGCGGGCGGCTTCGAGCCCGGCATCATGACGGTTCCCGAGATCGACGCCTATATCCAGACCGAGATCAAGCGCTGGGGCGAGGTCATTCGTGCCGCGGGCATCAAGCCGGAGTAGCCCTCTCATCCCGGACCTGCTGGCACCAGCGCTCGACCTGGTGTTTTGCGGCACCGCGCCCAGCCCCGCGTCCTACAAGGCGCGGGCTTACTACGCCAATCCCGGCAATGCGTTCTGGCCGACCCTGCATGCGGTCGGCCTGACGCCCGAGCGGCTGGCACCGCAGCGCTTTCCTGAACTGCTGGGTCTCGGGCTGGGATTGACCGACCTCAACAAGACCGAGGTCGGATCCGATCACGAGCTGACGCCCGGGGCGATGGATGCGCCGTCGCTGCACGCGAAGCTGCGGCGTTTTCAGCCCGCCGCCATCGCCTTCACCTCCAAGAACGCCGCGTCGCTCGCCCTTGGCATCAAGGCGCCGGCCTATGGACGGCAGGTGGAGCTTCTCGAAGGCGCGGTGGCCTTCGTGCTGGCCTCGCCCTCGGGCCGCGCGCGCTCCTTCTGGACGCTGGCGCCCTGGAAGGAAGCCGCCGCCTTTGTCGCCGAACGGCGACATCTGCGCGAGCGCGCGGCGTGAGGATCGGCCGCCGCGCCGCGCTGGCTGGGCTGATGGGCCTGCCTGCGCTGGCAGAAGCCCAGGACGCCGCCGCGACGCTGCGCGACCTCGCACGACGCGCCACGATCTACCTCTTCCCGGTCTACGAAATGTATCGCGCCCGCTGGCGCGCGACGGTCGACGAGACGAACCCGCAGCGTCAGCGGCTCAACCGCTTGCGTCATATGCCGACGCTCGCCGATCCGACCACACGCGACGTCACGACGTCGAACGCCGACACGCTCTATTCTTCCGCCTGGCTCGACCTCTCGCTGGAACCGCTGTTCCTGACCGTGCCGCCGGTCGGCGATCTCTACTACAGCTATGCCTTCGTCGACCTGTTCACCGACAACTTCCTCGTGGTCAGCAATCGCCTCAAAGGCAACGGCCTGGCGACGCACATGATCGTCGGGCCGAAGTGGAACGGTGACGCGCCGGGCGACGTGACGTTGGTCCGCGCGCCCACGACCTCGGTATGGCTGCTTGGCCGCATCCTTGTCGACGGCCCCGGGGAACTCGACCGCGTGCGCATCCTGCAGAACCGCGTGCTGCTCGAGACGCCCGACATGCGCAACGAACGGCGCATCCTCGAGACCGGCGAGCTGATGCGCTTCCGCACGCAGGCGCCGCCCGAACCCGTGGCCGACTGGCCGGCCCCTCATCCCGCTGACCCGTTCGATCTGTTCGACATCGGCATGCGGGCGCTGGGCGAGAGCCCACTGCCCGAACGCGACCGCCCGCTGTTGGAGGCGCTCGCCCCGCTGAAGCTGAAACCCGGACGCAGGTTCGACCAGCGCGCCTTCAGCGATGCCGAACGGCGCGCCATTCTCACCGGCATGGAGCAGGGTCATGCAGACATCCGTGCTGCCGCCGGGCGCGGCCCCACGATCGACGGCTGGACCTACGGCGAGCGGCACCTCGGCAACTTCGGCGACGACTATCTCTATCGCGCCGCCACGGCGCTGACGGCACTCGGCGCCTTGAGTCCGGGCGAGGCGGTCTATGTGAGCTGCGCGGTCGATGCGGACCGACGCCCTCTCTCCGGCGCCCAGCGCTACACGCTCACCTTTCCGGCCGACGGCCTGCCGCCGGCACGCGCCTTCTGGTCGCTGTCGGCCTACGAAGTGACACCGGAGGGTCGCGCCTTCTTCGTCGGCAATCCGATCGCCCGCTATTCGATCGGCGATCACACCCCCGACCTGATGCGCGGCGCCGATGGGTCCCTCACGATCTACATCCAGCGTGAACGCCCCCAGGGCGAGCGCGCCGCCAACTGGCTGCCGGCACCGGGCGGGCCGATGCGACTGGTCCTGCGCGCCTATCAACCCGACGAGGCGATGATCGATGGCCGCTACCGCGTGCCGGCGGTGCGTCGCAACTCCGCTCCCTGACCGACATTTCCTGCCGCTCTCTGGCCGCGGGCGCCGGCACGGCGAAGTACATCGAGGCCTTTATGCAGTCGATCAAGTGGACGAACGCCGAGCGCCTCTATCGCGAGGCGATGCGGGTATGATCCCTTGCAAACAACTATAAACAATCGTCGCCCTGAGCGAAGCGCCGCAGGCGCGCAGTCGAAGGGCCTCTTTTCCAGCGCACGTCTGATCGAAACGAAAAGGGGTCCTTCGACTGCGCAGCCCTTCGGGCAGCTCCGCTCAGGACGACGGCGTTAACTTCCGGGCCCGCTCAAGCCCCCGGCTGAATGCGATGCGATTCTTCTTCGGCCTTCGCTTCGATCGCTTCCATGTCGTCGTCGCTCAGGCCGAAATGGTGGCCGATCTCGTGGATCAATACATGGCGCACGATGTGCGGCAGATCCTCGCCCGACTCGCACCAGTAATCGAGGATCGGACGGCGATAGAGAAAGATGCGGTCGATGTCGTTGGCGACATGACCGGCACCGCGCTCCATCATCGACACGCCCTGATACAGACCGAGCAGGTCGAACGGGGTCTCGAGTTCCATCTGCTTCTCGACCTCGTCGGACGGGAAGTCGTCGATCTGGATGCGCACGTTGCCGACGTGACGACGGAATTCCTCGGGGATCGTCGCGAGCGCCTCGGCGGCGATCGCTTCGAAATCCTCCAGTGTGGGCGCCAGGCCGAAGCAGGGCATGCGCCGAGGATTGTTGAAGACCGGCATGACTCCCCCTTATAGGACCAGCGCGCCCGCGCCAAGCGCCCCGTCGTGATCGTTGGGGTATCTCCCGATCCCGAAGTTGGCGCGGTATTCGCATGGTCGCCTTCGTGATCGATCCGCATTAAGCTCCCGCCGCACATGTTTCGCTTTCTCGTCCGCCGCCTGATCGTGGCGCTGCTCGTCGCGGCCACGGTCATGACCCTCGCCTTCATCCTCACACGGCTGTCGGGCGACCTCGCCATCTCGATCGCCGGGCCCAACGCCACGGCGGCCGACATCGAGGCGGTGCGCAAGGCCTACGGCCTCGACCGCCCCGTGCTCGAGCAGTTCCTCGACTGGGTCGGGCGCGCGGTGACCGGCGATCTCGGCAACAGCTACTTCTTCCAGACGCGCGTCTCGACGTTGATCGCCGAGCGCATGCCGGTGACCCTGACGCTCGGCCTGACGGGCCTCTCGCTCGCGCTCCTCATTTCGATTCCCATGGGGATCCTCGCCGCGGTCCGCGAGAACACCAACTTCGATCGCGCGGTGCAGATGGTCGCCCTGATCGGGCAGGCCATGCCGTCCTTCTGGCTGGGCCTTCTGCTGATGATCGTCTTCGGCCTCAGCCTGGGCTGGCTGCCGATCTCGGGCACCGGTTCGTGGGAGCATTTCGTGATGCCGGGCATCGTGCTCGCCTTCTCGGCGGTGCCGGCCCTGACCCGCCTCACGCGCGCCGGCATGATCCAGGCGATGGCCAGCGACTACATCCGCACCGCGCGCGCCAAGGGGCTGTCGCGCGCCTCGATCCTGCTGAAGCACGCCCTGCGCAACGCCGCCATTCCCGTCGTCGCCATCGCCGCCGTGCAGCTCGGCTTCATGCTCGGCGGCTCGATCGTCATCGAGCAGGTCTTCGCCCTGCACGGTGTCGGCTTCCTTGCCTGGGAAAGCATCGCCAAGAACGATTTCCCGGTCGTGCAGGCCGTCGTGCTGGTGCTCGCCGTCATCTATGTGGCCCTGACAATGGTCTCCGACCTGTTGAATGCCGTGCTCGATCCGCGGCTGCGCGCATGAGCACTGCCGTGGCTGTCAATGCCGGCCCGCGCCGGGGCTGGAAGAGCGCCGGCACGTGGATCGGCGCGGTCATCGTCGGTCTTGCGCTGTTCTGCGCGATCTTCGCGCCGCTGATCGTGCCGCACGATCCGTTCACGCAGGATCTCAACCGCCGCCTGCTCGTGCCGTTCTGGATGGAGGGCCACAATCCGGACTTCATCCTCGGCACCGACCAGCTCGGCCGTGACTATCTCTCGCGCCTGATCTGGGGTTGCCGCATCTCGATGCTGATCGGGGTCACCGTCACCATCGTCTCCGGCGTGATCGGCATCACCATCGGCGTGCTGGGCGGCTTCTTCGGCGGCCGCATCGACGACGCGGTGCTGTTCGCCATCACCACGCGCCTCTCCATCCCGGTCGTCCTGGTGGCGCTCGCCGTCGTGGGCCTGCTCGGCACCTCGATGACATTGCTGGTCCTGACTCTCGGTCTGCTGTTGTGGGACCGCTTCGCCGTGGTTGCACGCTCGACCTCCATGCAGGTCCGCAATCTCGACTTCGTCGCCGCCGCCTGGTGTGCCGGCTGTTCGCGCTTCCGCGTCCTGTCGCGCGAGGTCCTGCCCAACATCGCGAGCCACCTCGTCGTGGTGGCGACCCTCGAGGTGGCGCTGGCGATCCTGCTCGAGGCGACGCTGTCGTTCCTCGGCCTCGGCGTTCCGCCGCCGCTCCCCTCGTGGGGCCTGATGATCGCCGAGGCCAAGGACTACATGTTCTTCAGCCCCTGGGTGATCGTCATTCCGGGCGTGGCGCTGTTCGTGCTGGTGCTCGGCATCAACCTGCTGGGCGACGGCTTGCGCGACGCCTTCGGCACGCGGTCGCGCACATGAGCGCTCTTCTCGACGTCGAGCGGCTCGAAGTCGGCTTCGGCGGCCGCACCTCCGCGGTACGCGGCGCCTCGCTCACGGTGGAGCGCGGCGAGACCCATTGCCTGGTGGGCGAATCGGGCTGCGGCAAGTCGGTGACCGCGCTCGCGATCATGAACCTGCTGGCGCGCGGCGGCCACCGCACGGCGCAGCGCCTCACCTTCCAGGGCGACGACCTGCTGAAGCTCGACGACCGGGGCATGGCGCGGCTGCGCGGCAATGCCATGGCGATGATCTTCCAGGAGCCGATGACCAGCCTCAATCCGGCCTACACGATCGGCTCGCAGATGACCGAGGTGATGCGCCGCCACAAGAAGGTGAGCCAGCGGGTCGCCATCGACCGCGCCGCCGACCTGCTGGGCCAGGTCGGCATCACCGCGCCGGGGCTTCGTCTCGGCCAGTTCCCGCACCAGCTCTCGGGCGGCCTGCGCCAGCGGGTGATGATCGCCATGGCGCTGATGTGCGAGCCGCAGCTCCTGATCGCCGACGAGCCGACCACGGCGCTCGACGTCACGGTGCAGGCGCAGATCCTGCGCCTTCTCGCGCAGCTCCAGCGCGACCTCGGTCTCGGTCTGCTGCTGATCACCCACGATCTCGGCATCGTGGCCCGCATCGCCCATCGCGTGTCGGTCATGTACGCGGGCGAAGTCGTCGAAAGCGCGGCCACCGCCCAGCTCTTCGCCGATCCCAAGCATCCCTATACGCAGGGCCTGCTCCGCTGCGTGCCGGTGCCGGGCAAGCAGCGCCAGGACGAGCCGCTGGGCTCGATTCCCGGTACGGTGCCGCGCATCGGACCGGGCTTCGAAGGCTGCGGCTTCCGTGATCGCTGCACCTTCGCCGACGCGACCTGTGCCCACGCCGTGCCGCATCAGACCGCGGCGCCGGGCCACGACTATCTCTGTCGGCTGGCGCCATGACCGCGACGACAACCCTGCCGGCGATCGAACTCAAGTCGGTCGGCAAGACCTTCCGTGTCTCCGGCGGCCTCCTCGGCAAGGATCGCCGCGTGGTGGCCGTCGACGGCGTCTCCTTTGCCGTGCCGCCGGGCGGCGTGCTGGGTGTCGTGGGCGAGTCGGGCTGCGGCAAGTCCACCCTCGCCCGCCTGATCCTGGGCCTGCTCACGCCCGATTCCGGCGACATCGCGGTCGAGGGCCAGCGCATCGTCGACATGGACCGCAAGGCGCGCGCGCGCCTGATCCAGCCGGTGTTCCAGGACCCCTTCTCCTCGCTCAACCCGCTGACCCGCATTCGCGACATCGTGGCGATGCCCCTGCAGGCGCAGGGCAGCTTCTCGCGGGCCGAGATCGCCAAGCGCGTCGACGAAATGCTGGAGCGTGTCGGCCTGCCCGGCGAGATGGGCAACCGCCTGCCGGCCGAACTGTCAGGCGGCCAGCGCCAGCGGGTCGCCATCGCGCGCGCGCTCGTGCTGCGGCCGCGCATCGTGGTGTGCGACGAGCCGACCTCGGCCCTCGACGTCTCGGTGCAGGCGCAGATCCTGAACCTGCTGGCCGAGCTGCGCCGCGACCTGGGCCTCACCTATCTGTTCATCAGCCACAATCTCGCGGTCGTCGAGCATGTCGCGAGCGAGGTGGCGGTCATGTATCTCGGCCGCATCGTCGAGAAGAAGCCGACGCAGGCGCTGTTCCACCAGCCGGAGCATCCCTACACCAAGGCACTGCTGGCTTCGGTGCTGACGCCGGAGCCCGGCCTCGGCGTGCCCGATGTCGGCCTGGGCGACGTCATGCCCGATCCCGCCAACATCCCGCCGGGCTGCCGCTTTCATCCGCGCTGCCCGATCGCCGAACCGCGCTGCTCGACGGAAACGCCGCCGCTCAGGCCTCGGCCCGGCGGCGGCGTGGAGTGTCTGCTGGTTCCTTAGCAGAGAGATCCCTCGGCTACGCTCGGGATGGAAGTGACGCGCTTACGCGCGTCACTTCCACTTGGCGAAGTAGAAGCGCGGCAGCTCGTCCGGGAAGGTCTTGAACTCCAGGCCCTTCGAGAAGGCGTAGGTGTTCACATAGGTGTTGATCGGCAGCCAGTAGGCCTTCTCGGTCGCGATCTTCACCGCGGCCGAATAGGCCTTCTTGCGGGCCTCGGTATTGGACGTGGCGCCGCCTTCGGCGACCAGCTTCTCAAGTTCGGGATCCTTCGAATAGTTGTCGAGCGCGCCGGCGCCGAACATGACGGGCAGGATCGCCGAGACGTCGTTGATCGAGTAGCTGCCCCAGCTTGCCATGTAGAGCGGCGCCTCGCCCTTCTGGGCCTTCTGGATGGCCGGCGAGACCTGAAGCTGGGTGATCTTGACGCGAATGCCGACGGCGGTGAGATAGTTCTGGATCGCCGCGCCCCACGAGGTCGGCTGGACGTAGCTCACCATCTCGACGTCGAAGCCGTTGGGATAACCCGCCTCGGCCAGCAGCGCCTTGGCCTTGGCCGGATCGAAGTCATACTTCACGGCGGCGTCGGCATCGCAGCCGAACTGGCTGGGGAAGCACGGTGCCGGCGGCACGCGGCTGCCGCCGCCGACCAGCTTGTCGGCGAACTGCTTGCGGTCGACGGCGTGCCAGATGGCCTGGCGCACTTTGAGCTTGGTGAGCGGGTTGTCGGCGCCGGAGCGGCCCGCGGCGTCGATCGAGAGATAGCCGACTCGCATCGACTCCTGTCGCACGGCCTGGAGGAACGGCATCTTGTTGATGTCGTTGGTCTGGTCGGGATTGATGTTCCAGATCCAGTCCGCGCGCTGGGCCAGCAGCTCGGTCACCGCGGTGGCGAGGTCGGGCACGAAGCGGACATGCAGCTTCTTGATCGCCGGGACGCCCTTGGGCGAGCCCTTCCAGTAGTCGTCGAAGCGCTCGAAGAACACTTCCTTGCCCTGGTCATTCTTGACGATCTTGTACGGGCCGGCGCCGACCGGCTTGGCGGAGAAGCCCTCGGGTCCCACCTTCTCGCGATAGGCCTTGGGATGGATCGGCGTCACCATGGCGAGGTATTCGAGCGCCGCCGGCGTCGGCCGCTTCATCTTGATGCGCACCGTCCAGTCGCCGGTCTTCTCGGCCTTGTCGATCCAGGCGTAGTTCGACGGAGTGGCGACCTTGGAGGCGGGATCGGCCGCCATGTTGATCGTGTAGACGACGTCGTCGGGCGAGAGCGTGCTGCCGTCGTGGAACTTCACCCCCTGGCGGATCGTGAGATCGAGCGTGCTGTCGTCGGTGAACTTCCAGTCGGTGGCCAGCGACGGCTTGATCTCGAAGGTCGCGGGATCGCGGTGCACCAGCATGTCCCAGGCCTGGTGCGCCAGGATCAGTCCGGTGCGCTGGCTGTTGAAATACATGTCGACGTTGGGCACGGCGTCGTTGAACAGGATGCGCAGCTGGTCGGCAGCCTTCTGGGCAGAGGCAGGCGTCGCGGCGGCGGCACCGAGCATGGCGGCGGTGGTCGAAAGCAGGGCAGTGCGACGGGTGATTTTCAAGAACGCCTCCGGTTTGTTGCGGCGAGCCTAGGCTGCTGGCCCGCGATGAGGCAAGCTTCACGCCAACCGAGGAGAGAACAGATGACCGCCAAACTCGCCGGCAAGGCCCGCACCCAGGCCCTGGCCTCGATCAAGGGCTGGAAGAAGGTGCGCGGGCGCGACGCCCTGCAGAAGAGCTTCAAGTTCGCCGACTTCAACGAGGCCTGGGGCTTCATGACCCGCGTCGCGATGGCGGCCGAGAAGGCCGACCACCATCCTGAATGGTCCAACGTCTACAACAAGGTCGAGATCGTGTTGTCGACGCATGACGCCGGCGGCCTGTCGGAGAAGGACGTGGCGCTGGCCAAGGTCATCGACTCCGTCGCCTGAGGGCCGGCCACTGTCTTCAACCGCAGTTCAACTCGAGGTTACCTACCGGTCCCGCGCAAATTGATCGGCCCCGAAAACACGCGCTTTCGGGGCTGTGACAAGCGTGATCGTTGGTTCGTAAACGGCCTGTAGCCACTGGAAATCCGGCAGCACGGTCCCAGATTGCATGCCCTGAGTAGCGTTCATTCTGGAAAGTTCAGCCCGATGTTCACCAAGTCCATCACGCTTGCTGCGGCGCTTGCTGCGCTGGCGTTTTCGCCCTTCGTTGTCTCGCCGCTTTCGGCAGCCACCCTGCCGACCCTTGCCGATATGGACGGCGAAACGGATCTCCAGAACTGCACCGCCGAAGTGCCGGATGACACGCCTCTCGGCAGCGGCCGGGTCGTGGCCGTCGATCCCGCCGCGGGTCGGATCACTCTGGAGTACCGTCCCTTGCCCCTGCTTCCCGAGGGCGGGGTGCGGGTCTTTGCCGTCGAGGATCCCGCAATGCTGAAAGGTCTGAGCGCCGGCGATCGCGTGCGCTTCGATGTCGAACGCGAGGGCCGTCGATATGTGCTGAGGCACCTGGAGAACAGCAACTAGGGCACCAGCCGCCCGCGCGCGTGGCGAAGCCGCTCGCGATCGCGCGGCAAGAGCTGCGACGTGACCTTTTCGGGCCGCGAAAGTACCCGGCGATTGCAGTAGCCCAGCCCGGCATCCAGGCGGATGCTTCCCCCAATCGATAATGGAGGAAACGCATCGTGGCACACAGACGGAAATTCCTGCTCGGCGGGCTGGCGGCAACGACGGCCCTGGCGACCGGCTTCGGCGCCCGGGCCCAGTCCTTTCCGACCAAGCCCCTTCGCCTCATCGTTCCCTTCGCAGCCGGCGGCAATGCCGACGTCACCGCGCGCCTTGCGGGCGAAGGCATGTCGCGCAAGTTGGGACAGCCGGTGCTGATCGACAACCGTCCCGGCGCGGGCGGGGTCGTCGGCCAGGAGCTGGTGCTGCAGGCGCCCGCGGACGGCTACACGATGGTGATCGCGGCTTTCGGCACGCTCTACGTCTCGCCGCTGATGGCCGGCAAGCCGTCGATGGTTCCCTCCTTCGCCCCGGTCAGCATGCTGAGCACCGTGCCCATGATCGTCGTGGTGCCGGCCAACAGCCGCTTCAAGGATTGGCAGTCGTTGCTGGCCGCGGCCAAGGAGAAGCCCGGCACGATCAGCATGGGCCATGCCGGCAACGGGACGCCGAACCATACCGACATCCTGCGCATCCAGGAGAACGAGAAGGTGAGCTTCGCGATCGTGCCCTATCGCGGCTCGGGTGTCGGCCTGAACGACGCGCTGGCCGGACAGATCGACAGCTACTGCGACCAGCTCAGCAGCTCGCTCCCTCACATCAAGTCCGGCAAGCTGCGCGCGCTGGTCGTCGTCGGCGAGAAGCGCGCCCCGGAACTTCCCGACGTGCCAACCCTGGCCGAGACCGGTTGTACGGCCTTCGACGGCGGCACGACCTTGGGACTCTTCGTCAGGCAAGACACGCCGCCCGCGATCATCTCCACGCTCAACGCTTCCGTGGCCGCCGCGCTCGATGACGCGGCGATCAAGCAGAAGTTCGCCGAGCTCGGCGCGACGGTCCGCCCGTCGACACCGGAGGCATTCGCGGCCTTCCTCAAGACCGAGGATGCCGGGATCGGCGAACTCGCGAAGAAGGGGCTGTTGAAGCCGGAGTAGCCTGGCTACTTCGCCTTGGCCGCGCCCGGCCCCTCTGGGCTGCCGTTGGTTACGTGAGAAGGCCGATCTCGCGGTAGAATCGGGCGGCACCGGGGTGCAGTTTCTCGCGCCCGGGCACCACGGCGACCGTGTTGGCGGCTGTCGTGTCGACGAGCTGCGGCGGCGGGTTGCTGGCCTGCTGCAGGGCGTGCAGCGCCTTGACGATGCGGTAGGCCGCGGTCTCGTCCAGCCCGGGACGAGCGAGCACGAAACTCCAGGAGCCAACAGAGGGTATGGCCGTGGCCTGCCCGGGGAAACTTCCGGCGGGCTGCGTGACGGGCTTGAGGAACGGGTGTTTGGCGAGGATCCGCCGGATCTCGTCGCCATCGGGCGCGATGAAGCGGGCGCCGTCCTGGCTCCGGGCCATGGTCATGAAGCCCGGCCAGCCATTGCCGCCACCCCACAACGCGGCAACCCGGCCGTCGAGCACCATCGCCGGGCCATCGCCGGCGCGCTCGAGATAGATCGGCTGGAAGTCCCTGGCGGCATCGAGGCCGAGCCCGTCCATGGCATAGCGACCGAGGATCACCAGGCCCGAACCGCCGGCGCCCCAGGCGACCGGCTTGCCCTTGAGATCGGCAATGGTGCGATAGGGCGAATCGGCCCGCACGACGAACATGCCGGCCGTCGGATACATCGCCGTCAGCACACGCAGGTCGGCCGGCGCGCGGCCCACGCCCTGCAGCGCCGCATGGACGACCTCGCCCTGGACCAGCGCGATGTCGAGCGTGCCGGCCTCGAGCATCGGCACGTTCTCGGTGCTGCCCTTGGTGTTGATCGCCTCGATCTCGAGTGCCGGATCGAAGCGGCGCACGCCCTCGACGAAGGCCGCGCCATAGACCGGGAAGCCGCCGCCCGGCGTCGCCGTGCCGAGGCGGACCTTCACGGGCTGCGCTCCGGCCGGCCCGGACGCGAGCAGCAGGCCGAGCGCACCGCCCAGCATCGCGCGCCGGCGCGGCTGCCGCTTCGGTAGGTCGTCATCCGCGTGCGGCCATGCCATTCAGTCTTCTCTAGGACTTCTTGGTCTCGAAGAACGGCTCGACAGTGCCCTTGAGCTTGATGGTGAGCGGATTGCCCTTGCGGTCCACCGTCTTGCCGACGGCCACACGGATCCAGCCCTCGCTCACGCAATACTCCTCGACGTTGGTCTTCTCCTGGCCATCGAACTTGATGCCGATGCCGCGCTGGAGAAGCGCCTCGTCATAATGCGGGCTCTTGGGATTGGTGGACAGGCGATCGGGGAGAGTGTCGGTCATGGCTTCCTATAACATCAATGCGTAGACGATGCCGGCCATCGAACTGGCCAGCAGGACCGGGATCATCCCGAAGCGGAAGCGGAATACAGCAACCGCACAGGCCGCCGCCAGTGCGACGGCCGCGACGTTCGCCGACCCAAGCACCGGCACGTCGAGGGTGGCGCCGAGCAGGCTGACCGGGCGCAGTTCGGCGAACAGCACCTGCAGCCCAAACCAGACCGCGAGGTTCAGGATCACGCCCACGATCGCCGCGGTGATGGCCGCCAGCGCGCCCGACAGCGCCTTGTTGGACCGCAGCGCCTCGACATAGGGCGCGCCGACGAAGATCCACAGGAAGCAGGGCACGAACGTGACCCAGGTGGTGAGCAGCCCGCCCAGGGTTGCGGCGAGCAACGGGGACAGTCCACCCGGGTCGCGCCAGGCGCCGAGGAAGCCCACGAACTGCGTCACCATGATCAGCGGCCCGGGCGTCGATTCCGCCAGCCCGAGCCCGTCCAGCATCTCGCCGGCGGTGACCCAGCCATACTGTTCGACCGCCTGCTGTGCGACATAGGCCAGCACGGCGTAGGCGCCGCCGAACGTCACCACCGCCATCTTGCTGAAGAACACGGCGATCTGCGTGAAGATGTCGTCGGGTCCGCGCAGGAGCCACAACAGCCCGACCGGCGCCAGCCAAAGGATCAGGAATATGGCGCCGATCGACAGCGTCCAGGCGAGATTGGGCCTGGCATGCGCGGGGGTCGCCTCGCCCAGCAGCGACTGCGCATCTCCCAACCCGGCATGGCCGCCCGCGCCGTGGCCACCGGCCTGGAATTCGGACCGGCCGAGCTTCGTGGCGGTGAAACCGATCAGCCCTGCTGCGACGACGATCAGAGGGAACGGCACGCCGTAGAAGAAGATCGCGACGAAGGCCGCGGCCGCCAGCAGGCGCATGGCATTGTTGCGCAGCGCCCGCCGCCCCACCCGCAGCACCGCCTCGATCACGATGACCAGCACGGCGGCTTTCAGCCCGAAGAACAGGCCCTGCACCAGGGTGACCTTGCCCAGCAGCACGTAGACCCATGACAGCGCCATGATGGCCACGAGGCCGGGCAGGACGAACAGCGTCCCGGCCAGCAGGCCGCCCGCCGTGCGGTGCATCAGCCAGCCGATATAGGTCGCCAGCTGCTGCGCCTCGGGACCGGGCAGCAGGGTGCAGTAGTTCAGCGCCTGCAGGAACCGCTGCTCGCCGATCCACTTCTTCTCCTCGACGATGATGCGATGCATCACCGCGATCTGGCCGGCGGGGCCGCCGAAGGAAAGGGCCGCAACGCGTGCCCAGACCTTCATCGCCTCGCCAAACGAGACGCCGTGCGCTCTCGGCTCACTCATGATTTCCTCGCGGTCGGCGGCCAGTCGTGACCTTCGTCGACGGCGTCGCGGCACCAGCGATAGAAGGCATCGTAGAGGGCGAGCCCCGCTTCGAGTTGCGCGAGGTCGTCGGCATACATGCGCGACAGGCCGAGCGAGGCAGCCAGCAGGCCCGCCGATTCGGGGGCAAGTTCGGGGCGGCCCGTGTCGGCGCCGCGCACGATCGTGGCCAGCCGCTTCAGGGGCGGGGTCTCCAGACCGAATTCCTCGATCATGAGATCGAACGTGCAACGCTCGCCGCGATGGCTCCAGTGCACGTCCGGGTGGTCGACGTCGAACGGCGTCGCGCCGAACCGGTCGGCGACCTCGAGCACATCCGCCGGCGCCACAAAAAGGAAGACCGCCTGTGGATCGACAAAGCGGCGGATCAGCCAGGGGCAGGCGATGCGGTCGACCTTGGGACGGCTGCGGGTCACCCAGACGGTGCGGCCGCTGGTGTCTCGCCGCGGCAGGCGTTCGACCGGCACCGTCGGCAGCCGGGCCGCCTGCCAGGCGAGAATCCCGCCCTCCAGCACGTCGGCCGGCACACCTTCGTGGCGCAACCATGCGGCGACGCCCTGGCTGAGTTTCAGGCCTTTCTTGCAGACCACCACGGCGGGCCGCCGCGCGGCGACCAGGGCCGGTCCCCACACGGGCACCTCGGCCCACGGCCGACGCACCGCACCGGGCACGAGGTGCGGATTGGCAACGAAGTCCTCCTCGGTGCAGACGTCTATCAGTAACGGTGAGTCGGGGCGGCCGATGAGGCGGGCGAGCTTGTCGGGAGAAATTGCGTTGGGCGAAGTCATGTCGGCGTCCTTGTTGAGTGGAGCAGGACGCGATGCTTCGGCTGTCGCCTCGTGGGGAGATCGCGATCCCCATCGCCATTGCTTTTAAAGAGAGTGCAAATAGTGTCAAGCATGGCCGATTGCCGCGACCGCGCTCGGACGTTAGTTTGCCCACGGGATATTGGGACTGGCAGTGCAGTTTAAGACCGGGGGTTTCATGGCTTGGGGTCGTCTACTTCTTCTGGCATTGGCCATCGTGGGCACGGCCGTCGCATGCAGCCAAGGCTCGCGCGTGGTGGTGCAATCGACGGCGCAGATCAAGCGCGCCTACTGGGGCCTGCCACAGGCGGGGCCCGGCGCCGATGTGACCAGCATGGTCACCTGCCCCGGAGGCTATCCCTGCGACGTGTTCGCCAATGGACCGGCCTTCAACGACAATCGGGCAGATCTGGCAAAGAAGCTCACCGTGATCTGGACCTGCCAGCCCCAGAACTTCGTACTGGCCGAGGTTGTGCCGCCGACCTTCAAGGCCCGCATGGCCTGCGTCGGCCAGGCGCCCATCGTGCCGCGTCGGATCGATATCCTCGAAGCCTCATGGGGCGGCCCGTCCTCGACCATCGACGTCACCCAGCAGGTCCGCGACATCTGTGGCGAAGGCTCGACCCGCTGCCAGGTGCCGGCGATGGCCTATATCTTCGGCATGCCCGATCGCCTCACCAAGACGCTGCGCATCCGCTACACCTGCAACGGCCAGACGACGCCGGGCCGCCAGGCGACGGAGAACAGCGTCGCCGACCTGCGCTGCGAGCAGCCGGCCGATCTCGGCTACTGACGAAGCGTCGCTACCGCTGCCCGGCCGGAACGCCGGGCGGCGGCGGACTGCGGCGGCATTCGCCGTGCAGCAGGCCGCCGTAGTTGGCGCCGAGCGGCGTCATCGAGAAGGCGCCGTCGTTGCGATTGTAGGTCATCGAGAAGTTGGGAAAGGTCGCCCGCAGCGCCTGGAACGTGATGACCACGCTCGTCCCCTCGGCCATCGAGATTCCGTCCCAGACTCCGACCGTGTTGCGCCGATCGTCGAACACGACACTGAAATTGCGCACCTGCCCGCCCTGGTCGGTGACCTTGCAGGCGAGCCAGCGCGGCTCGGCACGGGCGGGAGTGGCGACGGTGGCCAATACGACCGCCGCCGTCAGCAACGTCGGAAACCGCATCGGAACCCCCCGGGCCGTTTACTTCGGCGCCATGCGGATGGCGCCGTCGAGACGGATCGTCTCGCCGTTCAGCATGGGATTCTCGACGATGCTCATGGCGAGCTGGGCATATTCCTTCGGATCACCGAGGCGCGAGGGGAACGGGACCTGGGCGCCCAGGCTCTTCTGCGCTTCCGCGGGCAGGCTCATCATCATCGGCGTGAGGAACAGGCCCGGCGCGATGGTGCAGACGCGGACGCCGAGGCTCGCGAGGTCGCGCGCGATCGGCAGGGTCATGCCGACGACGCCGCCCTTCGAGGCCGAATAGGCCGCCTGGCCGATCTGGCCATCGAAGGCCGCGACCGACGCGGTGTTGACGATGACGCCGCGCTCGCCGCCGTCCAGCGGCTCCGACTGGCTCATGGCATAGGCCGCGACGCGGATCACGTTGAAGGTGCCGATCAGATTGACCTGGATGACCTGGGCGAACATCGCCAGGTCATGCGGACCGGACTTGGAAATGGTGCGGCCGGACCGGCCGATGCCGGCGCAGTTCACGACGACGCGCGGCGTGCCCAGCTTCTCGACGACCGTCTTCACCGAGGCCTCGACGCTGGCCGCGTCGGCGACGTTGGTCTTCACGAAGAGACCGCCGATTTCCCTGGCCTTCTGCTCGCCCAGCTCGTCCTGCAGGTCGAAGATGGCGACCTTGGCGCCCGCGGCCGCCAGTGCCGACGCCGTGGCGCCGCCCAATCCCGACGCGCCGCCCGTGACGATGGCGGCCTGACCCTTGACGTTCATCCGTGTCCTCCGTGGTTGCGCGCTTTTAGCATTTCCATCCCCCTTGCCAAGCGGGCCCGCCGACCCAACCTTTCCCGGCATGAGCGACACATCCGACCTGGTCCGGAACGAAACCACCGTCCGCCGGAACTTCTGGCAGAAGGCGCGCCGCAACCTGGGTCGCGTGCCCTTCACCGAGGATGCGGTCGCGGCCTTCTACTGCGCCAGTGACAGCGCGACGCCGCTGCCGATCCGCGCGACCCTGTTCGGGGCGCTGGCCTATTTCGTCCTGCCATTCGACGCCATTCCCGACCTGTTGCTGGGCCTCGGCTTCACCGACGATGCCGCGATCATGGTCGCGGCCTTCACCGCCGCCCGCATGCACATCACGGAAGACCACCGTGCCCGGGCACGGGCCTGGCTGCTCAAGGAGCAGGGCCAGACCCAGGCCCAACCGGGGGCTTCGGCGGCGGGCTGACCGCAGCGGCAGCGGCGCGCCGCCGCTCGCGCGCGACCACATGCTCGCGATGGGCGATGTAGAGCGCCGAGGCGATGACGATGGCGGCGCCGACATAGGTCCAGACGACCGGCATCTCGTTCCACATCAGCCAGCCCATGAACACCGCGAAGGGCAGGCGCATGTACTCGAACGGCGCGATGGCCGACATCTCTCCGGCCTTGAAGGCCTGCACCCAGAAATACTGACCGACCGTGGCGGTCGATGCGATGCCGATCGCCAGCACCCAGCCGAACAGGTCGGGCCAACGCCAGACCCAGATCGCCGGCGGCGCCAGCAGCAGGGTCGAGAAGATCGCGAACTGCGTCAGGATCATCAGCGGCGATTCGGAATCCGAGAGGCGCTTCACCAGCAGGATCGAGATGGCGACGCAGGCGGCATTGGCCAGCGCCACCAGCGCGCCGAGCTGCAGGCTGCCCTCGCCCGGTCGCACCATGACCAGCACGCCGATGAAGCCCACGACGGTCGCGGTCCAGCGTCGCCAGCGGACCTTCTCCTTGGCGATGACGGCCGCCACGACGACGGAAAAGAGCGGCTGCGAGAAGGCGATGGCCGTGGCGTCGGCCAGCGGCAGCATCGAGATGGCGTAGAAACCCAGCACCATCGAGGTGGTGCCCATGAAGGTGCGCCAGAAATGCCCCTTGATGCGCTTGCTGAGCCAGGGCTTTACCTTCCCCGTCATCATCAGCGGCAACAACATGATCACCGAGAGGATCGCGCGAAAGAAGGCGGTCTGGACGCTCTCGACCTGTTCGGAGAGCAGGCGGATCATCACGCCCGTCGAGGTAAAGATGAAGCCGCCGCTCACCAGCCACAGCGCCCCCTGCACGTTGGGCGGGAGACGCCGCAGCCAGTCGCGCATCAGATCTTCCGCTCGTGACCGACCCAATACGGTTCGCGCAGGGTCTTCTTCAGCACCTTGCCGACGGGACTGCGCGGCAGCGTGTCGACGAAGTCCACCGACTTCGGCGCCTTGACGCCGCCCAGCTTCTCCTTGGCGAGCTGGATCAGCGCGTCGGCTTCCACCGTCATGCCGGGCTTCAGCTCGACAACGGCCTTCACCGCCTCGCCCCACTTCTCGTCGGGAATGCCGATCACCGCGCAGTCCTGCACGGCGGGATGGCTCCACAGGACCTGCTCGACCTCGCCGGGGAAGACGTTGAAGCCGCCTGAGATGATCATGTCCTTCTTGCGATCGACGATGTAGACGAACCCGTCCTCGTCGATGACGCCGATGTCGCCGGTATGGTGCCAGCCGAAGGCCGACGCCTCGGCCGTCGCCTCGACGTTGTTGTAGTAGCCCTTCATCACGAGGTTGCCGCGCACGACGATCTCGCCGCGCTGGCCCCGCGGCAGAAGATTGCCGTGATCGTCCATCACCTCGAGCCGCACCAGCGGCGAGACCTTGCCGCAGCTCGCGAGCCTGTGGCGGTTGTTGCTCTCGAGCGCGGCCACATGGTCTTCCGGCGAGAAGAAGGTGCAGATCATGCAGGCCTCGGCCTGGCCGTAGGTTTGGGTCAGCACCGGGCCGAACACCTTCACGGCCTCGACCAGCTTGTCGACCGACATCGGCGCCGAGGCATATACGAGGTGCTGCAGCGAACTGTAGTCGTATTTGCCCACGTCGGGATGCGCGAGAAGCATGTAGATCAGGGTCGGCGGCATGTAGACATGCGTCACCTTGTGCTTCTCGATTGCGGCCAGAATGCCGCCGGGATCGGCCGTGCCCATGAAGATGTTGGTGCCGCCGAAGGGCAGCAGCGGAAACGAGCAGACCCCGGCCGCATGCGTCATCGGCGCCACCATCAGGTGGACCGGCGGCGACTTCACCGGCATGCAGGCCCAGAAGATCGAGTTCATCGTCTCGATGTTGCGGTTGGTGATCTGCACGCCCTTGGGCCGGCCGGTGGTACCGCCGGAACTCGCCAGGAACGCCACGTCGTCGGGCGCGTCGGGAAGATCCGGCGCCTCTTCCTTCTGCGCGGCCAGCCATGTCTCGAAGGACGGCGTGTCGATGCAGATGAAGCCGGTGATGCGCGGGCAGGCTTCGCGGATCCGTGCGAGATAGCCCTCGAAGCTCGAATGATAGAACAGCACCTCCACGTCCGTGTTGTTCAGGATGTAGAGGTTCTCCTCCAGCGCATTGCGCGCATTGACCGGCGCCCAGGTGACGCCGGCACGCACGATGCCCAGCAGGCAGGCATAGGCCGCGGCATGGTTGGGACTGTAGACGGCGGCCTTCGAGCCGCGCCCGAGCCCCATGGCGAGCAGCCCGTTGGCGACGCGATGCGTCTGCCCCCGCACCTCGCGATAGGTCCAGCCCTGCGTGCCGTCATGCAGGCAATGCCGCTCCGGATAAAGATCCGCCCCGCGGTCGAAATAGTCGATCAGGCGCATGTCAGGCCGCCTCGCTCTTGCGGGGCCGTCCGCCCAGTTTGCCGTTGGCGCGGGCGGCAACCGTCTTTGCCGCACTCCGCACGCTTCCTCCCCGCTGGCCGAGCTTCGCAGCCATCCACCGGCTTGAGCCGAACTCCCCGCTGAGCAGTCCCGGGAGATAGACGTCGGCGTCGACCCGCGGGAAGTGGAGCCCGAGACCCGACGGGGTGATTTCGATTTCCTGAAGATCCCGAGGCGTTGCGTCCTGAAGCCCTTCGACCATCTCCGGCCCGAACAATACAAGAAGGCCTGTATTCAACTGCACGATCACGCGCTGCTGCCGCCTGTCGTAGCGCACGTCGACGGCGAAGGGCTCGTTGGCTTTCCGCTTCAGCCCGCGGGCCTGCGCCCGCTCGAACTCGTCACGCTTCGCCATGGATCGCCTCCCAAGCAGCACACAGGACCGATTTGTTCGTCACGACCAACGCCCGGATACGCGCCGTGTCGCTGCGGGACAGCCCGTAGACTTCACGCAACAGCGGCACGCCCCTGCGGCAGTTCAGATTGAAGACGGCTTCGCCACCTTGCCCGATGACATGGACGTGAGCCGGTCGATGATCGCCCGGATAGATCACGAAGCGAAGACCGGCCGCCCTCAGGACCGTCGGCATCGAGAACGACCATAAACCCAACCGATTAGGTTCTCAAGCATGCTCAGCCCGGCAGCGTGGTATCACCCGGTCCCAGCGGCCGTTCCATGAGGACGCTGTCGAGCCAGCGGCCGAACTTGAAGCCGACGCTCTTCAGGGTGCCGACCATCGCGAAGCCGCAGGAGGCGTGGAGGTTGATCGACGCGACATGCTTGGAATCGCCGATCACCGCGATCATCTGGCGCCGCCCGTCGCGGGCGCACAGGTCGATCAGCGGCACCAGCAGCGCCTTGCCGACGCCCTGCCCCACGGCATCCTTGTCGATGTAGATCGAGTTCTCGACGGTGAAGCGGTAGGCCGGGCGGGTGCGGTAGAGGCCGGCATAGGCATAGCCCAGCAGGCGCCCTTCCTTCTCGGCCACGATATAGGGAAGGCCGAGGTCGAGCACCGCGGCGCGGCGCTGCCTCATCTCCGCGAGGTCGGGCGGATCGACCTCGAAGGAGGCCGTGCCGTGCAGCACATGATGTCCGTAGATCTCGGCGCAACGCGCCACGTCGGCCTCGGTCGAGGCCCTCACCGTCAGTCCACTCACGTCTTCAGATCCCCACGCCAGTTCCGGCGGGGACTATAGACTCAATTGGCGCCGCGCCGAATGGCGCCGGCGTCCGGACCATCGAACTTGAACAGCGAAGCCGCGAGCGGCAGGCCGGTCTGCAGGCCGTTCAGCGCAACGTCGACCCGCTGACCTCGGTTGTCGATGATCGACCAGCCGCGCAGCACCATCGGGTTTTCGCCGAGGCGCACGATGACCTTGCCCTCGTTCGGCTTGCGGGTCTGGCTCATGGTGAGCTGCAGCATCCCGTCTGTGCGCTCGACCTTCTCGACCGTAAGGTCGCCGCCCTGCAGCACCATCGGCTCGCGCACCAGGAAGGAAGCCGCGGTCCAGCCGATCGGCCACTGGCCGAAGTCGCGGTTGGCGATATCCCACATCGTCACCTGGCTGCCGTCGGCCACGATCTTGAGCTGTGACGGCGGGTCGTATTCGAAGCGCATGCGCCCGGGCCGGCTGACCGAGAGGGTGCCCTGCACCACCGTGCCCCCCGGGTTGGACTGGACGAAACGGGCCTGCATCGTGCGGATGGCGTTGAAGTAGCGTTCCACCTCGGCAACCTGCGGGTTGGACGCCGGCGCCTGGGCGAGGGCAGGCGCCTGGGCCTGCGCCTGGACGGGACCGAAGGACAGGAGAGCAACCGAGGAGAGAGCGGCGAGCAGGGTGCGCATCTGGCGGATATGACGGTCGAATAAGGCGGAATCAAGCATCGGCGGGCACTTCCCAATCGTGTGAACGTCCGTTTACCATGCGGCAACCAGCAGGAGGTAACGCCATGCATGTCGGAATGGCTGCAGTCTTCCAGAACACCGGCCGGGCGCTGAGCGACCGCCAGATCTACCTGAACGAGCTGGCGCTGGCCGACATGGCCGAGCCCCTGGGCTTTGATTCGATCTGGTCGGTCGAGCATCACTTCACCGACTACACGATGTGCCCCGACGTGGTGCAGTTCCTGTCCTACATGGCGGGCCGCACCAAACACGTGCGGCTGGGCTCGATGGTCGTGGTGCTGCCCTGGCACGATCCGGTGCGGGTCGCCGAGCAGATCTCCATGCTCGACCATCTGTCGGGTGGCCGCATGATCCTGGGCCTCGGCCGCGGCGCCGGGAAGGTCGAGTTCGACGGCTTCCGGCTCGACATGGGCGACAGCCGCGAGCTGTTCGTCGAATACGGCGAGGCGCTGCTGAAGGGCCTCGAGACCGGCGTCATGGAACACGAGGGCAAACACTACCGGCAGCCGCCGGTCGAGATCCGCCCCGCGCCTTTCAAGAGCTTCCGCGGCCGCACCTATGCCGCCGCGGTCTCGCCGGAGAGCGCGCGCATCATGGCGCGGCTCGGAGTCGGCCTGCTGATCATCCCGCAGAAGCCGTGGCGCGAGGTCGAGAAGGAGCTTGCCGAGTACAATGCGCTGTATCGCGAGATCAACGGCACCGACGCGCCGCAGCCGATCTCGGCCGGCTGGACCTTCGTCGACGAGAGCGCCGAGCGGGCGCGCGAGATGGCCGTGAAGTACATCGGCGGCTACTACCGCACGGTGCTCGACCACTACCAGTTCGCAGGCGCGCACATGAAGAACCAGCGCGGCTACGAGTACTACGCCAAGATGAACGAGAAGCTCGCGGTCTACGGCGACCAGAAGGCCATCGAGTTCTTCGCTGACCTGCAGGTCTACGGCACGCCCGAGCAGGTCCACGAGAAGATCATGGCGATCCACAAGCAGACGAACAATTGCGGCTATGTCGGCGTGTTCTCCTATGCCGGCATGCCGCACGAGGAGGCGGCGCGGAACATGCGGATGTTCGCCGACACCGTGATGCCCGAGCTGAAGAAGTTCGACGCCGGCGCACCGGTCGACCGGTCACGGCCCCTGCCCGACCTGCGCTTCGCCGCCGCTGCGGAGTAGAAGGCGCGGCATCGATCCTCCTGATACGCTGCGGCATGGATGTGATCGCAGCCCATGCTGGCTGACCGAAATGCTCGCTGATCTGAGGGCGGCCTGGCGCCTGCGCAGCGGACAGGCCGGACCGGGACGTCTGGCCTTCCTCAGCTTCCTGATCGTGCTCGCGGGGGCCACCGACGGGCTGGGCCTCGCCCTGCTCGTGCCACTGCTGAATTCGCTCGGCGCGACCGATGCCGCTCCGCAGGAGGGGCTGTTCGCCTTCCTGCCCCGGACCCTCACCGGCCTGCTGCTGGTTTTCCTGGCCATCGTGCTGATCCGCGCGCTGGTCGGTCGCACGCGGCAGCTGGTGACGGCCCGCCTCTCCTTCGACTTCGCGGTGGCGCTGCGAGTCAGGGCTTATGGCGCCATCGCGCGCGCCTCCTGGTCATACCTGCGGCGCCAGCGGGTGGCCGACTTCCACGCTCTGTTCTCGACCGAGATCAACCGGGTCGAATACGCGACCCATCTGCTGCTGGAAGTGCCGGCACGCCTGTCCATCCTGGCGGCGCATTTCGTGGTCGCCTTCGCCATCGCACCGGGCTTCACCGCCCTCGCCCTCGCCTTCGGCGCGGCCCTGTTCTGGCTTATGCGGCACAAGCTCGCCGAAAGCCGGCGACTGGGCGAGATGGCGTCGGACGCCAACATGCGCGTCAGCCGCGAGATCAGCGAATTCCTCCAGGCGCTGAAGCTCACCAAGGCCTATGGCGCGGAAGCCCGGCATGTGCAGGCCTTCGCCGACGCCGCCCGCAGCGCCGAGGGCGCCGACCTCGCGGCGAATCGCCTGCAGGCCGACACGCGCTTCCTGCTCGACTGCCTCGTCGCCGTCGCACTGGCGGGCTTCCTGTGGATGGCGGCAAGCTGGGCCGCCCTGCCGCTGGCCGACCTGCTGGTGCTGATCCTGGTCTTCCAGCGCCTGCTGCCGATGCTGCAGGGCGTGCAGGAGCTCGGCCAGCAATTCGTCCATGCGTCGCCCGCCTTCAGGCTCGTCGCCGACGCGATCGAGGATTGCGAGGCGGCGGCCGATGTACCGGATATAGCCGTGCAGGCGACCGTAACCTTCGAGCGCGAGATCCGGGTGGAGGGAGTGCGCTTCGGCTACGACAGCCAGCCGGAGATCCTGCGCGGCGTCGACCTGTCGCTGCCGGCCGGTTCTCTCACGGTGATGTCGGGCGTGTCGGGCGCCGGCAAGAGCACGATCCTCGACCTGCTGGGCGGCCTGCTCACGCCGCAATCGGGCCGCATCCTGATCGACGGGCGCGAGCTCACGCCAACACTCGCCCCGGCGTGGCGGCGCTCGGTCGGCACGATGGCGCAGGAGGCCTTCCTCTTCCATGCCTCGATCCGCGCCAATCTCGCCTGGGCGCGGCCCGACGCCCCGGACGAAGCGATGCAGGAGGCGCTGCGGCTGGCCGGCCTCGGCGACTTCGTCGCCGCGCTGCCGCAGGGTCTCGATACGGTCGTCGGCGATCGCGGCGCCAGCCTGTCGGGCGGTGAGCGGCAGAGACTGGCCCTGGCGCGCCTGCTGCTGCGCGCGCCACGCCTGATCCTGCTCGACGAACCGGCCAGCGCGCTCGATGCCCCCAACGAGGAGCGCATCCTGGAGACCATCGCGGGGTTGAAGGGGCGGGCGACGATCCTGCTCGTCACCCACCGTCCCGCCGTCATCACGGCAGCCGACCGTCACGTCGTGCTGGTCGAGGGCAGGCTGGTGTGAACGCGGCCGCGCTGCGCCTGCTGACCTTCGGATCGCTCGGCTACGCAAGCAGCCTCGCCAAGAACGTCGTGAAAGGAGCACTCGGACGGCCGTCGCACTTCACCGCCGATGACTTCCTGTTCCGGCAATATGTGCGGCAGCTCAGCGGACGCGGAAGGATCGACAGGATCACTTGCGTTCCCTCGACACGCGAAGGCGCCGGTTCCCAGTCTCTGATGACGATGAGGGCCATC
>CANIEC010000009.1 GCA_947466085.1 Rhodospirillales bacterium | reverse complement strand
TCGCCGATGGCCGAGGCCGGCAGCCCCTCGAGCCAGGCACCGGGATCGAGTCGCAAATTATGCGACGTGACCGCGATGTTGTTGGCATCCAGCAGCAACCCGCAGCCGCTGCGGCGCGCCAGCTCGGCCAGGAAATCCGGCTCGGACAGAGTCGAGTGCGCGAACGCAAGATAACAGGAGGGATTTTCGACCAGGACCTGCCGCCGGAGCCGGTCCTGCAGTCGGAGGACATTGCGCACGACGACCTCGAGCGCCTCTTCGGTGTAGGGCAATGGCAGCAGATCGTTGAAATAGCGGCCGCCCGCGACGCTCCAGGACAGATGGTCGGAGACGAGCGTGGGTGCGAGACGGCGGATCAGCGCCGCGACACGGTCGAGATGCGCCTCGTCCAGCCCGTCGACCGAACCGAGCGACAGGCCGACCGCGTGGACGGAGAATTCATAGTCCTCGCGCAGGCGCTCGACGGTACGAAGCGCCGGCGAGTTCGCGAGATAGTTCTCGGCATGGATCTCGAGAAAGCCGGTCGCCGGTCGGTCGCGCGCGATTTCCGCAAGATGCGGCGAGCGCAGCCCTATGCCGGCAACCGGCTCCATGCTCAGCTGGCCGTGAGCTTGCCGCCGACGATCTTCTCACAGGCGCCCTTCGGTACCGACACCCAGGCGTCGGCCTGAGCATCCTTCTTCGACGTCCCGGCACAGGACGACTTAGCCGTCTGGCAGTCGTTCTTGCCGGCCTTCGCGATGCCGTAGCACTTCTCCATGTTGCCCTGCGCCTGGCTGGTGGCCGCCGGCAGCACGAGGGCTGCGGCGAGAGCCGAGGCAATGGCGACGCGGGTCGAGTTCATTGTGTCCTCCATGAAATGACGACGCCCAGTCTATACTAGGATCAATCTATACTGTGGATTGAGGCAACAAGGCGTCGCGGACGTCCATCGCAGCCACGTCAGGAGTAACGAAAACTTGTTCGACAAGCCCGGCAATGGACTGCTGAGCCCCGGCGACTTCGTGCGTCATCCTGGCCGCCCGGACTGGGGCCTGGGCCAGATCCAGTCGATGATCGGCCACCGTATCACCGTCAATTTCGAGAATGCCGGCAAGGTCGTCATCGACGGGAACGTCATCGAACTCGCTCCAGACGACGCATCGCCTCGCTGAGTTCGGCCGGCGTGTTGACGTTCAGGAACGGCGCGGCATTGCCCGGCCACACGAGCTCCTCGAAGGCGTAGCGCTGGGCGAAGGTCTCGACCCGTCGCATGCCCTCCTCGAGGATGGCGCGGCGCAGATCGGCGGCAAGCTTCACCGACCAGACGGCGAGCGTATGTTCGCGGCGCTTGCCATGACGCACCATCAGGACGTCCGGCTCCGGCACGTGCATCAGCCCGCACAGCCGGACCGTGAGGTCGAGCGGCAGGAACGGCACGTCGGCGGGGGCCGTCAGGATCCAGCCGCAATGGGGATGATGGTCCAGCGCCCATTCCATCCCGGCCAGGATGCCGGCCAAGGGCCCGAGCCGCCGTCCCTCGCGCCGGGCCATCTCCTGGATGTCGGGTGGGTCGGCGATCACCGGCACATCCAGCGCGCGGAACTCAGGCGCCGGATCGTTGGCCACGACCACGAGATCCATGACCTGCGGACGCAGCCGGTCCACGACGTGCGCCACCATGGGCCGGCCCGCGAGCAGGCGCAGCGGTTTCAGCGCGCCCGGTCCCATGCGTCGCCCCTCGCCGCCGGCAAGCACCACGCCCACGACCGCGCCGCTGCGTACGGGCCCGAATTTTTGCAACCTTCTCGTCGCCATGGTGGCACTATGCGACGATGAAGAAATCAAGCAAGGGGGAGCCTCCAATGACGTTCAGCATCGCCAAGGCCGCAACGTGGCTGCATCAGGTCGACAGGGCGCGGGCCGTGGTCGGATGGTGGCCGGAACGGTTCGCAACGGACGACGAACGCCTCGCCTACAAGGTCCAGGACGCGTTCCTGAAGAAGCAGGTCGTCAAGCAGGGTCCGCTGGTCGGCTACAAGATCGCGCTGACCTCCCCGCAGATCCTGGCGCAGACCGGGCTGAAAGGTCCGGCCTACGGACCGATCCGCAAGAAGCGCGTGTTCGAGCACAAGGCGACGGTTCGCGCCGATCGCTGGACGCGACTGGGTGCGGAACTGGAGATCATCCTGATCGTCAACGCGGACGTGCCGGCGCCGAAAGGCAAGCCCTACGACAGGGATTCGATCGCGCAGTATGTCGGCGAAGCGCGCGCCGGCTTCGAATTGATCGAAGACCGCGGCGCCGACTATAGCCGTCTCGCCGTCAATCCGCTGATCATGGACGCCGGCTGGAATGGCGGCTCCCTGCTGGCCAAGCCCAACAAGGACTGGGCGAAGCTCGATCTCGGCAACCTGAGCGGCTCAGTCTCCTTCGACGGCAAGGTCGTGCGGGAGGGCCATTCGGGCGACGTGCTGGGCCATTGCTACAATTCGCTCGCCTGGCTGGCCAACAAGCTCGGTGAACACGGCAAGCGGCTGAAGAAGGGCATGATCGTCTCGTCGGGCAGTATGGTCGCTTGTCAGTTCGTACCGCCGGGCAGCACCGCCACCGGCAGGATCGAGGGACTGGGCGAAGTCACGCTGAAGTACGAGTTGCCAAAGTAGAGACAGCTATCTGAAGGTCACGTCGGGCCGGAGCTGCCGCCACGACAGGCGGCGCACCACCTCTCGACCGACCACCAGCGCATCGTAGTCGTCGGGGAAGAGCTGCGCGATCGCCGGGTCGAGCGCGTTGAGACCGCCGGCATAAGCGCCGAACGCGGGGAGGATGAGCCGCCTGCCGTCGGTGAGGAAGCAGCGGCGCCGCAACCCGCGGCCCCGCACCGTGAGCGCCGCTACGGGATGATAGTGGCCCGAGACTTCGCCCTCGGCCGGCCCGAAGAGAGCCTCATGCCGGAACACCAACGGCCCCGACTTGATCTCTTCCGCGACCTCACCCCAACCGGAAGGCGGCGGCACGGGATCGTGATTGCCGGCGATCCAAACGAAGTGCGCTCGTGACGCGAGTCGCTCGATCTCACTCCGCTCCTCATCCGGAATACGCTCGATTGCTGCGCGATCATGGAAAGAGTCGCCCAGGCAAACGACGGTGAGCGGTCGCACGGCCTCGATCAGCGCGGCCAGCGCCCCCAGGGTCTGTCGCGTGTCGTAGCGCGGCAGCAACTTGCGGGCGTTGACCGCGTAGGACGAGCCCTTCTCAAGATGAAGATCGGCCACCGCCAGCAGCCGCTCGGCCGGCCAGTGCAGGGCGCCCATCGGCAGCGCTTCGAGGGGCTCCCCAGCGCAGAAGAACTCGAGACGGTTCATGAGCCCCTGGAATCGAAGCCCCGCCAGAATCCCGCCACGATCTCTCGCAATTTCATGCGAAGCACGATTGACCCGTTAGAGGCCCGTGCGCAAGGTGGCGTGATGCAGCGTCTTGTGTGTTTCGTCCTCGTCGCGATCCTGTGCGGACCGCAGGCGGCCATTGCGCAGATGCAGCCGCATCGCGCAGAGTATGTGCTGCGACTGGGCGCCGCCGCCAATGCGCCTCGCATTGGCACCGCGATCCACGATCTTTCGCAGGATTGCGCCGGCTGGCACCTCAAGCGCGACATTGCGACGGAGATCGCGCTGACCGCCTCATGGAAGATGAGCCTGTCCTCCAGGCTCGATGCCGAAGAGCCCCGTAGCGGCAACAGCCTCCGCTACCAGACCACGCAGGTTCAGAACGGCAACAAGCGCGAGACGAAGGGTCGCGTCCAGCGCGCGCAGGGCGAGCTGCGCGCCGAAGTCGCGACGGCAGGCGCTCAACCCTCGCAGTTCTTCCTGCCGTTCGCCACGTTGATGCCGGTGGCCGCCATCGATCACCTAACCGAACGGCTCCGCGCCAACGCCGCCTCTTTTCCGGCCCTGATGTTCGATCCCGAGGTGATGGGGGACGGTTTCCTGATCGACGTGACGCAGCTGGATGATGGCCGCCTGCGGGCATCCCGGCCGACCGACAAGCCCGTCGCCACGCCGAAGGGCAAGTCATGGCCGGTGTTCATGACCTTCACCCGCGGTCGCGACCAGGCCCAGCGCCCGCTCTTTTCCGTGACGGCCCAGGTCTTCGAGAATGGCGTGCTCGACCGGCTCACCGTCGATACCGGCCTGCTCACGGTCACCGCCGATCTCCAGAGCCTCGAGATGCGGCCGGTGCCCAACTGCCCCCGCTCCTGACCCGGTTGCCTCCGGTCATCCGTTCGCCAGACGTGTGCGTATGCCGCACATGTCGGTTTCGATCGTCTGGTTCCGCAACGACCTTCGCCTTTCGGACAATCCCGCGCTGATCAAGGCGCTGGAGTCGGGGCATGCGGTCGTGCCGGTATTCGTGCTGGACAGGGAAACCGACGGCGTCAGGCCGCTAGGCGCCGCCTCGCGATGGTGGCTGCACCACAGCTTGCACGCGCTTGACTCGTCGCTCCGCGGGGTGGGATCGCGGCTGACCCTGCGTCGGGGGCCGGCCGCGAAGGTGCTGGGCGAACTCGTGACAGAGTGTGGGGCTGCGTCGGTCTTCTGGAACCGCGCCTACGACCGGGGCTCCCGCGAGCGCGATACGCGCCTTAAGAAGGCGTTGTCCGAACAGGGTGTAGCTGTCGAGAGCTTCAAGGCGAACCTGCTGTTCGAGCCCTGGGAAGTCACGACACAGAGCGCTGATGCTTTCAAGGTCTTCACCCCGTTCTGGCGAGCCTGCCGCGCGGCACCACCGCCAGCTGCTTCCCTGCCTGCCCCGAAGAGTCTGCCGGCTCCAAAGTCATGGCCGGCCAGCGAACCGCTCGCCTCGTGGCGCCTGCTGCCGACCTCACCCGACTGGGCAGGCGGAATGCGCGCCGCCTGGACACCCGGCGAGGACGGCGCGCAGCAGCGGCTCGCGCAATTCCTCGACGACGCGCTCGAGGACTATCGTGACGCGCGCGACCTCCCGGCGGTGCAAGGAACGTCCCGCCTGTCCCCCCATCTCGCCTTCGGCGAGATTTCACCCCGTCAGATATGGCAATCCGCGATGACGCGGGGAGCCCTGGCCTCAACGGACAAGTTTCTCTCGGAAGTGGGCTGGCGCGAATTCGCCTACCACCTCCTCTTTCACAACGGAGACCTCACGGAACGCAATTTCCGGCGCGAGTTCGATGCGTTTCCATGGGCCGATCCGGAAGAAGCACTGGCTGCCTGGCAGGGCGGTCGCACGGGCTATCCCATCGTCGACGCGGGCATGCGCGAGCTCTGGACGACGGGCTGGATGCACAACCGCGTGCGCATGATCGCGGCATCCTTCCTGACCAAGGACCTGCTCATCGACTGGCGCCAGGGCGAGCGCTGGTTCTGGGATACGCTGGTCGACGCCGACCTCGCGAACAACGCGACCGGCTGGCAGTGGGTCGCCGGCTGCGGCGCCGATGCAGCTCCCTACTTCCGCGTCTTCAACCCCGTCCTCCAGGGCGAGAAATTCGATCCGGACGGGGACTATGTCAGACAGTGGGTGCCCGAAATTGCCCACCTGCCCAACGACACGATTCATCGTCCATGGGCGGCGGCGGTGCCGGCCGACGTGTACCCGGGGCAGATCGTGGAGCACGGCGCCGCGCGGAATCGGGCACTGGCCGCCTTCCAATCCATCAAGAAATCAGCTTAGAAGCATCCAGGGGGAGCTTTCGGAATGAAAATCGCCGTCATCGGCGCCGGCGTGTCCGGCCTTGGGGCCGCCTGGCTCCTCAGCCGCAGCCACGACGTGGTCGTCTACGAACGGGAAAACCGCTTCGGCGGACACTCCTGCACGGTCGAAGCGCCGACGAAGCAGGGGCGCCTGCCGGTCGATGTCGGATTCATCGTGTTCAACGAGCGCAACTATCCCAATCTCATTGCCCTGTTCGACCATCTCGGCGTGCCGACCGAACCGTCAGACATGTCGTTCGCCGTCAGCCTCGACGACGGCGGATTCGAGTATGCAAGTTCGTTCGCCGGCTACTTCGCCCAGCGGCGCAACCTGGCGCGGCCGTCTTTCCTGCGCATGACGCACGACATCCTGCGTTTCAACCGCATGGCGCCGCAGCTTCTCGACAAGGCCGAGGATCTCGACTTCACCATCGGCGACTTCATCGAACAGGCGGGCTTCGGTGCAGCCTTCCGCGACCGCTATCTCGTGCCCATGGCGGCCTGCATCTGGTCGACCCCAACCGGACGCATGCTCGATTATCCGGCACAGACGTTCGCGCGGTTCTTCAACAATCACGGGCTCCTGACGATCAGCCGACAACTGCAGTGGCGCACGGTCAGCGGCGGCAGCCGCTCCTATGTCGAGCGGATCGTGGCGCCGCTGCGCGCCCGCGCGCGGCTGGCGACGCCGGCCAGCGCGGTCCGGCGCACTGCCCAAGGTGTCGAAGTGCGTGACGCGGGCGGTCACTGGGATCGCTTCGACCGGGTCGTCCTCGCCTGCCATGCCGACCAGGCGCTTTCCCTTCTGGCCGACGCCGACGAGAGGGAGCGCGACCTGCTGGGCCGCTTCGCCTATTCTACGAACGAGGTTTGGCTGCACGGGGACGAGAGCCTGATGCCGAAGCGTCGCAGCACCTGGGCGAGCTGGAACTACGTTGCCGACAGCAGCAGCCGCGACAGCAACGTCAGCGTGACCTACTGGATGAATCGCCTGCAGAACCTGCCCGACAGCGCCCCGCTCTTCGTGTCCGTGAACCCGGGTCGGGCGCCGGCGCCGGCGGCGGCGCATTCCCGCTTCTCGTTCGAGCATCCGATGTACGATGCGGCCGCCATCCGCGCGCAACGCGACCTGCATCTCATCCAGGGCGTACGCGACACCTACTTCTGCGGCAGTTATTGCGGTTACGGATTTCACGAGGATGCCCTGTCGGCCGGCCTCGACGTCGCCGAGCAGCTCGGCGTCCATCGGCCCTGGCCGCGTCCCGACGAGCACCGCCGGATCGGCGATCCGCCGCGCGTCGTGGCCGACCGACCCGCCATCCCGCCGCTGCCGATTCCGGTTTCGGCGCGGGTCGCGACGGAAACGACGTGAGCGGCGCGTCCCCTCATTCGATCGTCGACGCCACCGTCGTGCATCGGCGGCTCAGGCCGCGAGAGAACGCGTTCCGGTACAAGGTCGGCTATCTCTGCCTCGGCCTCGATTCGCTCGAAAGTGCCGCCGGCCGCTGGCTCAAGCTCGAGCGCCGCGGCACCGTCTCCTTCCGGCGCGCTGACCATGGCGCGCGGGACGGTTCGGATCTCAAGGCCTGGCTGAAGGACATCCTGCGGAAGCAGGGCGTGCAAGACATCTGCGACGGCGAGGTCGTGCTGATGACCATGCCGCGTATGCTGGGCTACGTATTCAATCCGGTAAGCTTCTGGTTCTGCAGAGACCGTACGGGCATTCTTCGGGCTGTCCTGTGCGAGGTCAACAACACGTTCGGCGAGAGCCATTGCTACCTCGTCCATCACGAGGACGGTGCGCCGATCGGGCAGGACCAGTGGCTCGAAGGCCGCAAGGTCTTCCACGTCTCGCCCTTCCTTCCGATCGAGGGCGGCTATCGCTTCCGCTTTCGGCTCGACGACGAGCGGGCCCATGTCGACGTGAACTACCATGACTCCCAGGGGCTGATGCTCGCCACCTCGGTCGGCGGCCGGCGCGAACCGCTGGACGACCGCGGTGTCTTGCGGCGCTTTCTCGCAAACCCGACCATGACCCTTGGCGTCGTGATTCGCATCCACTGGCAGGCCTTGCATCTGTGGCGGAAGCGGGCGAGATTTTACGCCAAGCCAGCACCGCCGTCGGAGCTCGTGACCCGCTGACTTCCCTTCGGACCGCATGACCTTCGCCGCCCGGTTTGTCCTGAAATCCCTGGAACGTCTGTCCGTCGGTCGCCTGACTGTGCGACTTCCCGACGGCAGCGTGCGCTCCTTCGGCAGGGCCGACGCATCTCCACATGCCGAGATCGACGTGCGGGACTGGCGCTTGTTTCGCCGGGTGCTGCTCGACGGCGACATGGGATTCGCCGAAGCCTACATGGAGGGCTTCTGCGATTCACCCGACCTGCCAACCCTGATCGGCCTGCTGCTCGCCAACGAACAGGCGCTGGGCAAGATCACGCGAACGAATTTCTTCCATGGCCTGCTGCTGAAGTTGCTGCACCGGCGACACGAGAACACACGCGAGGGATCGAAGAAGAACATCCATGCCCACTACGACCTGGGCAACGAGTTCTACGGCCTGTGGCTCGATCCCTCGATGACCTACTCTTCCGCCCTGTACGAGGGCGAGGTGGAGAAGCCACTCGAGGTCGCCCAGATCGCCAAGTATGAGCGCATCCTGACCCAACTCGGCGCCCGCCAGGGCGACAGCATCCTGGAGATCGGGTGCGGCTGGGGCGGCTTTGCCGAAGTGGCGGCCCGGCGTGGCATGCGTGTCACCGGCGTGACCATCTCCAGGGAGCAGCTCGAATATGCCCGTGCGCGCCTGGAGCGGGCAGGGCTGGCGGACCGGGTCGACCTGCAGTTCCGAGACTATCGCGACATCGAGGGCCAGTACGACCACATCGTGTCGATCGAGATGATCGAAGCCGTCGGCGAACGATACTGGCCCGACTATTTCGCGACGCTGAAACGTCATGTGGTGCCTGGCGGTTCGGCGATCGTGCAGGCCATCGTGATCGCCGATGATTTCTTCGAGCGCTACCGCAAGCATCCGGAATTCATCCAGACCTACGTCTTTCCCGGCGGCATGCTCCTGTCTCCCTCCAGCCTGCGCGAGCAATGCCGGCAGGCCGGCCTCAAGGTGGCCGAACTCTACAGTTTCGGACTGGACTATGCGCGGACGCTGGAAACCTGGCTGGGCCGCTTCGACGGGGTGGCCGACCAGGTCGACCGCATGGGCTTCGATGAGCGCTTCCGCAGAATGTGGCGATATTATCTCGCCTATTGTGCCGCAGGCTTCTCGACGCGCCGCACGGACGTTTTGCAGGCACACTTCAGGCATATATAACTGTCGGCAATCAAAAGGCCGCCGGTCAAAGGTGAGCCGAACAGGAAGGCAAAATCCGCGTGCATTCGCCCAAGTCCGGCCCCGGCTCGACGACGTCCATAAGACTGCGCTTCGACCGCCTCGTCGCCTACTCCACCAATCAGCTCCCGCTCAACATGGCGGCCCTGCCGGTGGTGCTCAACGTCAGCCATTTCTATGGGGAAGTGCTCAAGGTGCCTCTCGGCATCATGGGCCTGATCTTCATCACGACGCGCGTGATCGACGCCATCCAGGATCCGGTGATCGGCCTGATCAGCGACAAGTTCACCCATCGCGGCCCGCGCGGACGTCTCACCTTCGTGGCGCTGATGCTGCCGCTGCTGATCGGCGGCTTTTACATGCTGTTTCATCCGCCGGAGTCCCTGTTCACCCAGCCCGTATGGCTGGCGACCTGGCTGTTCGTGGCCCTCTTCGTGGTCCATCTTGGCTATGCCGGCGTGTCGATCAGCTATCACGCCCACGGGGCGGAGCTGACCGACGACTACAACGAGCGAACCAGGGTCACGGTTGGCCGCGAGGTCTTCGGCCTGATCGGGATGACCCTGGCGGTGGTGCTCCCCACCTATTTCACCGCCCAGATGGGCGAGCATGCCGGCTACGTCTACATGGGGCTGATCTTCATCCCCATCGCCGTGCTGTTCTCCCTGCCGACCCTGCTCTGGTCGCCACCCTCGGTGCATCCGCCGGTCGTGCGCGAGAATCCGGAGATCCATGTCCGGTACTTCCGCGACTGGTTGACAGGCCTGATGCCGTGGCTTGCCCGGCCGACCCGAAACATGGAGCGAAGCACCACGGTCAAGACGCTGATCCCGTTCTTCGCGCCGCTGAAGAACAAGCTCTTTCGCCGCCTGCTGCTCGTGTTCATCGTCAATGGCGCGGCGCTGGGTGTCGCGGTCTCGGTGATGCTCTTCTACGTCGAGCATGTGCTGAAGGGGAACAAGCTGCAGGCCGGGATCATCCTGCTGGTCTATTTCGGCGCCGCCGCCGCCAGCGTGCCGCTCTGGATGCTGCTGTCGCGCCGCTTCAGCAAGACGGCCGCCTGGTTCATCGCCATGGTCCTGACGGCCGTGTCGATGTCGTTCGGCGTTTTCCTCGGCGCCGGCGACTTCGTCTGGTTCATGCCGATCGCCGTCATCACCGGCCTCGGCATTGGGGCCGACTACGGCCTGCCGCCGTCGGTCCTGGCCGACATCATCAACTCCGACGAGGGCAAGGACACGAAGGGCGATACCGGCGCCTATTTCGGCCTGTGGGCGCTGTCGACCAAGCTGGCGACGGCCATCGGCGCGGCGGGCTCGCTGCCCGTCGCCGCCCTGCTGGGGTTCAATCCTTCCCAGGGGCTCTACAGCGGGTCGGCGCTGATCTTCGTCTATATCGTCGTTCCGGTCGTCATCAAGATCATCGCCGCGCTGCTCATCTGGTACATCCGGATCGAGGCCGACCGCGGGTCCGTGCGGGACGAGCTCCTGGGACGCAGGGTCGCCGGGACTCACTGAGCGAGGAAGTCGAGCCTCTGCGGCTGGCGCAGGCCGAAATCGTACGACTGGCCCCAGCAGTCCCGGGCCAGCGTGGCGAAGACGTTGCGGAAGTCCACCGTGTGCCTGAGGTCGCCGTCCTGAAGATCGGACAGCGACGGGTAGGCACCGTGGAGGCCGCCCTTCACGCTGCCGCCCATGACGAATTGCGGGGCTGACGTGCCGTGGTCGGTACCGCCGCTCGCGTTCTGCTTGGCGCGCCGGCCGAACTCCGAATAGGTCATCACCACCACGTCCTTCCAGAGGTCGGCGGCCATCAGGTTCCGGCGCAGCACCGCAAGGTTGGATGCCAGGGATGCCAGCAGGCGCTCGTGCGTCGGCTGCTGGTTCGCATGCGTGTCGAAGCCGCCCAGAGCCACCTTGATCGCCACCACGGGCACCCTGGCGGAGAGTACTCGTGTGGCGAGATCGAGCTGTTGGCCCAGCAGAAGCTCCTGCGGATAGGCTTCGGCCGGCGCCGGCGCGTCGCGCAACCGGTCGCGCAGGCCGGCCGCTGCAGCGTTGATCTCCTGCCGCACCGCCAGCAGGTGGAGCAGCGCCGGATTTCCGCCGGCGGTCGTGGCCGATGCCGTGGCGATGGCATTGGCCTGGCGCAGGAAGTTCTCGGCGTCCTGCATCACGATGGTGCGCAGCGATGGGCCGGTCGACGGCAGCGCGTTGGTGTCCGCAACGATGCAGTCGACGCCAATGCCCTTGGCCAGCCGGGCCCCCCTGAAGGCCTGGGCGATCCAGCCTTCGCTCAGCGTCTGCGACGCGGCGGAGGCGGTGTCCCAGATCTCGATCGAGCGAAAGTGCGAGCGGTTCGGGTAGGGATAGCCGACGCCCTGCACGATCGCGAGGTCGCCAGCCTTCCAGGAGTCCGTCAGCGGCGCAAGCTTTTCGTGCAGGCCGACCTTCTCGTCGAGTTGCACGACCCTCTCGCGGGGCACGCCGATGCCGGCACGCAATTCGCGGTATCTGGGATCGGCATAGGGCACGAGCGTGTTCAGCCCGTCGTTGCCGCCCTTCAGTTCGACCAGCAGGAGAATACGGCCCACGGCACTCTCCTCACTTCAACTGGTAGGCCGTGTCGAGCAGCGAAGCGGCCACGATCGCGCCCGCTGTTCCGCTGGCATCGACGCCATCGACCGGCTGACGCGGCAGTAACGTGCGCAGCAGCACGGCGCTGTCGACACCGGCCAGGGTCGGGCCAAGTCGCACCTCGTTGCCGGCATTGCGCAGGCTGCGGCCTTCGACCGGACGCGGCGAATCCATCATCTGCATGGTTTCCGCGGCGGGAAGCTGCTCGCGGCGGTCGGCGCGCCGGTCGGGGCGATCGGCCATCCGCATGCCGCCGTCCATCGGCGCCACAGTGGTCGCCTCGATCATGCGCCTCAGGAACTGCTGGCGCAGCAGCAGCGTGTAGGTCGAGATCCAGCTTTCGCCGCCGGCCCACCCCTTCACGTTCGGCGGATCGAACGGCACCTGCCCCAGGCCCTGCAGCATGCGGACCAGCCCCGTCTTTTCCGGTACCGGAAGGCCGAGCACTCGGACCGAGCCGACGATGAGGTCGACCGGCGACTTTATGAGGGCGCCCCGGTTGGCGGGGTCGCGGAAGGCCGTCGACAGGAAGAGCGCCCGCATCAGCGGCCTGATCTCGTAGCCGCTCTGGCGGAATCCGACCGCCAGGCGCGTCACTTCGGCGGAATCGGGCTTCAGCGACACGAACTCGCGCCACAGCTTCTCGACGATCATCTCGGCCGTGCGCGGCTGGGCCAGCAAGATCGTCAGGATCTCGTCGCCGCCGAAGCGGCCGGACTTGCCGAGGAAGGTCTTCTGGCCATCGTCGTGCCGGCCCGGATGCTCGACGAACTGCCCCGACTCGCGGTCGATGCTCCAGCCGGTGAAGGCACGCGCCGCCGCCTTGATGTCGGCTTCACTGTACTGGCCTTCACCCAGGGTGAAGAGCTCGAGCAGTTCGCGAGCGAAGTTCTCGTTGGGCTGGCGCGCCACAGATCCCCTGCCGTCGAGATAGATCAGCATTGCTGGATCGCGCGCGACGGCCCGCAGCAGGCTCGCGTAGTTGCCCAGCGCCTCGCGCCGGAAGAGCGCGTTCTGGCGGAACAGAGACGACGGATAGTGCACCTTCGCCAACGAGGAGGTGAAGTGGCCGTGCCAGAACAGGGTCATGCGCTCGACCAGCGGCTGGTCGGTCGCGATCATCTCCTCGACCCACCAGTTCCTCAACTCGCGGCCCTGCTCCCGGACCGGCAGCATGACCTCCAGCTTCTTGCCATCGACCCCCTGCTTGCGCTGGGCTTCGGCGGCCTTCTGGCGCTGCTGCAGTTCGGCCGGCCCCATGCCGATCCAGTCGGGAGCGTGGGTCATCGCCTCCCGGCGCGGGTTGGCGAGCAGGCGATCGACGGCAGCGGTGTAGTCGAGCGCTTCGAGTGCGTGGATTTCGGCCCGCGTCCCGCCGAACGAGGTGCGCGACAGGAGATGCCGCGCGTCGTCGAAGCCCATCGCCGTGGCCGCGCGCGCCGGCGCGACCGACCAAAGACCGGTGGAGAGACCGGCGGACAAGGCCGCGGCGCCTCCCACGAAACCGCGACGCCCCAGGCGTGTGCTCATGACAGGCCTCCTATTGCGGCGGCGGACGCGGCGGGCCTCCGCCCGGCGGACGAGGTGGCGGCGGCGGCAGTGGCGAAGCGACACGGTCGATCAGCACCCTCTGCAGGCTTTCGCGCTGGCCGGGCCGCAGACTGGGCTCGAGCTGGATCAACGTCCGCAGCGTTTCCTTCTGCTGCTCGGCGCGCAATTGACTGACCTGATCGACGAGGGCGTCGATCTTCGCCATGTCGCGGGGCGTGCGGGAAATCTCCATGCTTGTTTGCTCGCGCAGGCGGGCAATCGCCTGCAGGCGCTCACGTCGCTCCTTCGCATACTGATCGAACAGGTCCTGCATGACCTTGCGCTGCTCGGCATCGAGATCGAGATCACGCACCACCATCTCCACGGGATTGAGGCGCGGACCGCCAGGTTGCCCCGGCAGGCCGGGCGTTCCGTGCGGCGGTGGCGGCATCCCGTGCATGTCGAACGGCGGCGCGATCCAGCTGCGGTAGATGAAGCCCGCCAGGACGAACGTGTTCAACAGCAGCGAGAGGCCGAGCAGGATCTGGATCAGGCGCGAGGTCATGTCAGATGCCGTCGCCGGCGAAGAACTCGCTGAACTCGTTCGAGGCAGTGCTTGTCGTGCCTGCGGTCTCGGTCGCCGAATAGCCCTCGCGCTGCCGGGCGAGGGATTCGCTCAGGCCGCCTCCCACCATGAAGCCGCCGGTCGCGATCACCACGGCCACCACCGCCATGACGCCCTGCTGAAGGGCATGACGCGAACGTCCGAACAGCCATCTGCTGAAGAGGCGGCCCGACGCGATCTTGCGGTCGGCCTCGAAGCCGACCAGCGCGCGGGCCCGCACGACCATGCGCTCGGGCGCGGCCGGCAGGGGCTTGCCCAGAATATCTGCAAGGTCGAGTGCAGCACGCCGCAACGCCGGGTCCGCCGCCACAGCCGCCTCGACCGGCCCGGCTGCCTCCTCGGTCAGACGGCCTTCGAGCCAGGCGGCGAGCTCCATTTCGCTCACCGCGGCAGGGACGACGGCGGGCGGGCTGGCGAGGCTCCGCCACAGCTCCTTGTCGCTCCTCGGGGTCCGCTGGGTGTTCATAGGTCGCTCCTGCTCATACTACGCCAATACATGGCGCTTCATCCCCTGCCGCCGGGACCTTCCTCCCGGAAATGTGCACGCAGCCTCAGCAAAGCCTTGTGATGGGTGCTCCGGATGGTCTGCGCATCGACGGACAGCAGCCGTGCAACTTCCATGACATCGCGCTCCTCGTCGTAGAGGTACTTCAGGACAAGAACCTGACGGGCCGTCAGGAGGCCATCGGGGATCCTGAGTTTTTCCACATGGCGATCCTCGACCCCCAGAAAAGCCTCCGGGACGTCATCGATCGGCTCGGTGGCCTGGCGCCTGCGCCGCAGATGGTCGATGGCGCAGGATCGCGAAACAACGGAGATCCAGGTCGGCAGGCCGGCGCGGGCCGGATCGTATGTTTTCAACAGCCTGAAATCCCGGGCGCACAGGCGGACGAACACGTCCTGCGCGGCGTCCATGACATCCTCTTCGCTCAGCCGGTAGGCGCTGAGGGTCCGGCGGACGACGGCATTGATCAAGGGCGCGGCGGCGATCACGAACGCATCCCATGTGCGCTTGTCGCCTCTGGTGAGCGCCCGCAGATCGATCAGGTTCAGTTCAGCCACGCCCACGATCTTTCCGCCGGTCCGCCCTGCAGTTTAACAGGCTTTGTGGCCAAATGAGGCCCCGCTACAGTTCTCCTAGCATTTGAGGAGCATCGATGAGCGAATCGCTGACACGGCAACTGAAATTCACCAAGCATGCGGTTCGCGGCAGGGGGGTGGTCGTCGCCCAGAACGTGAAGGCGGCTGAAGTCGGCGCCTCGATCCTGCGCAAGGGCGGCAACGCCATCGACGCGGCGGTCGCCACCGGCATGGCCATCGGCGCCCTCGAACCCTGGATGAGCGGTATCGGCGGCGTCGGCTTCATGACCATCTGGAGCGCCAAGGAGGGCCGCGCCTGGACCGTCGACTACGGTCCGGTCTCCGCGAAGAAGCTCGATCCGTCGGTCTACGAGATCGTAGGCCCCGGCCCGGCCAATCCCTTTGCCTGGCCCGACATCAAGGAACAGCGCAACGAGGTCGGCTACCACTCGATCGCTGTGCCCGGCATGGTCGCGGGCCTCGCCAAGGCGCTGGAACGCTTCGGCACGGTCGCCTGGAAGGACGTGCTCCAGCCCGGGGTCGAGCTTGCCCAGCGCGGCATGGAACTCGACTGGTACATGCAGGTGATGATCGCCAACGGCGCGAGGCATCTCGAGAAGTACCCCGCCTCCAAGGCCAGCTACCTGTGCGACGACGGCCGTGTGCCGGCGAGCGACTGGGCCGGCACCCGGCGCTACATCAAGCTCGGCAACCTCGGCGAAACAATGCGACGCCTAGCCGAAGACGGCCCGCGCGAATACTACGAAGGCGCGCTCGCGCGCGACATCGCCGCCGACCTGCAGGCCGGCGGCTCGGCCATCTCCTACGAGGATCTCGCGAGCTACGAGGCCAGGATCGTCGACCCCCTCGCCTTCGAGCACAACGGCGCCACCATCAACGTCGCAGGCGGCCTCACCGCCGGTCCGACCCTGCGCCGCGCCATCGAACTTGCGGGCGCCGCCACCAGGGGCAAGGGCGCGCCCGGCGCCGAGTTCTTCGCGGCCATCGCCGAGGGCATGCACAAGGCCTACGACGAGCGGCTGAAGACCTTGGGCGACAAGCCGACCGACACCTGCACCACGCATTTCTGTGCCGCCGATTCCGAAGGCAACATGGTGGCGCTGACCCAGACCCTGATGAGCCTGTTCGGCTCCTGCGTGATGCTGCCCAAGACCGGCATCACCATGAACAACGGCATGCTGTGGTTCGATCCCGAGCCCAACCGGCCGAACTCGATCGCGCCGGGCAAGAAGCCGCTTTGCAACATCTGCCCGGTCGTCGTGGTGAAGGACGGCCAGCCCTGGTTCTGCATCGGTGCGTCGGGCGGGCGGCGCATCGTGCCGGCCGTGTCCCAGCTCTCGCTGATGATGATCGACCGCGGGATGGACGTCGAAGCGGCCTTCCATCAGCCGCGGGTAGACATTTCCGGCGTCGGACCGATCCGGGTGAATCGCGACCTGCCCGACGACGTGAAGAAGGCGATCGCGGCCAGGCTGCCGATGGTCGAGGTCGACAATCCGGTCTCGCCGCTGGGCTTCGCCAACCCGTCCTGCATCGTGCGCGATCCCAGGACGGGCGAACTCACCGGCATGAACGAGGTCATGTCGCCCTGGGCGGGCGGCGCGGCGCAGTAGTCCCCGTCCTCCCTCCCGCCGGCATCCCGTCGGCGGGAGGAGGAGTTTCCGGACCTGCCCCGGCTGTTCAGCGATGCCCGGGCGGCTGGGAGATACGGTCGACGATGGCGATGCCCACTGCCGACAGGATGAACAGGGCGTGGATGATCGACTGCCACATGATGGCGGCTTCGGTATAGGCGGCATCCGGCTTGCCGAGGCTGCCGGCCTCGATGAACGTCCGCAGCAGGTGGATCGACGAGATTCCGATGATCGCCATCGCCAGCTTGATCTTGAGGACGCTCGCATTGACGTGGCTCAGCCATTCCGGCTGGTCGGGATGGCGGTTCAATTCCATGCGAGACACGAAGGTCTCGTAGCCGCCCACGATGACCATGATCAGCAGGTTGGAGATCATGACCACGTCGATCAGGCCCAGGACGATCAACATGGCCTGCAGTTCGGTCACGCTCGGGCTTTCGACGACGAGGTGCAGGAGTTCCTTAAGGAACAGGAAGACATAGACGACCTGCGCCACGATCAGGCCGAGATAGAGCGGAAGCTGGAGCCATCGTGACGCGAAGATGAACCGGGGGATCGGCCGCATGCTGCGGGGGTCACGTACGGGTTCGGAACGCGCTTCTTCGGTCGCCATGGGAGCCCTCTTCGGAGTGTCGGGAGCGGGCATTTGCCCTATCCCGCCGCCGCTTGCAACCGGTGTGCGGTTACACTCCCAAGGCGGCCTGGTCCTTGTCGACGGCCAGCAAGGCGGACAGTTCGTCGGGGTCGATCGGCACGACCTGACGAGTCTGGCCGGGCGCCGGGGCCGCTGGAAGGTGCAGCAGGGTCGCCGTCCGCAGGTAAGCCCCGAAGCTCACCCCCTCGAGGGGTTCCTCCTCGGTCACGACACGGTAGGTGCCGGCAGGCTGTGGCCCATCCACCGCCGAGAGCGTGAACGGATGGGTGAACGTTACGGACGTAAGCGTCGTGCGCGTGGACATGATCCCTCCTGGCGCAAGACCTCGCGGGACGCTGCGCAGCCGCCCCTTCGCATATGGGGCGACAGCCCAGGATTGTCAGGAGCGGCGGCGGATTAATCGACCGTGTCAGCCTGCCGCCGCCGCAGGCACATTCGCGGGCGTCGGTACGGGCGGCAGCGCCTCCGATGCCGGGTCGCTGGACGCCGGCCCAGTGTGCACGACGACATTGGCACCATCCTTCGCGAACTCGAAGCCGAGCGCCGGGAAGGTGCTGAACATGCGCTTCATGGCCTCGCGCTGGATCGCCGCGGGATTGCCTGGCTTGGCCGTGAACTTGAACCGCACCAGGATGGCATTGCCCGTGATGTCGGCGACACCCTGCATCTTGAACGGCGCCAGGATCTGGTCGGCGAGGGCCGGCATCTCCATCATGTCGGCGCCAATCTTCTTCGACGCCTTGCGCAGCTTCTCGATGTCGGTATCGCGGGCAAAGCGCAGGTTGAACTTCGTCGTGATCCAGTCGCGGCTGAAG
Organism: Rhodospirillales bacterium; assembly: GCA_947466085.1. GTDB lineage: Bacteria > Pseudomonadota > Alphaproteobacteria > Reyranellales > Reyranellaceae > Reyranella. The sequence goes on along the minus strand of CANIEC010000009.1, from coordinate 38,865 downwards.
TTCGTGATCTGGCCGAGCTGGCCGAACGGGATCGTGTGCACCTGACCGTTCTGGTGGCGCAGCTTGATCGAGCGCAGGGTGAAGCCCTCGACCGTGCCTTTGGCCTTGCCGCAGTCGATGTACTCGCCGACCCGGAATGCATCGTCGGACAGGTAGAACAGGCCCGACACGATGTCCTTCACCAGAGTCTGGCTGCCGAACGAGATCGCGATGCCGAAGACCGAGGCGCCGGCGATCAGGGGCGTGATGTTGATGCCGAAATCCTGCAGCGCGACCATCACGGCCACTAGAATGATCAGCGCGGCCGCGGTGCGCCGCATCAGCGGCATCATGGTGCTGAGCCGTGAGGCCGGCCCGGCGGCCGCATCGCCGTCGGCAATCGCCTGGGCGGCATCTTTGGTCTTAGGCCCCATATAGGGGTCGGTCATGTACTTGAAGAGCTCCCACGCGACGAAGGCCACGAACAGCGTGACGCCAGCCGTCCGCGAGGAACTCGTCAGCTGCTCCCATTCGCTGTCATTCACGAGGCCGAGCACGTTCACGACCCAGCTTTCGGCGATCAGAACCGCGACGCCGATCAGAACCGCGACTCGGATGCAACGCGCCACGACATCCGGCAGCTTCGGCGTCGAGCTGGCCGGCGTGCGGCCAGCGAGCTTGGAATCGAGGCGCCGGACGAAGGCCTGCATCAGCGTCTCGAAGATCAGGACACCAACCACAAGGTTAAGCGTCAGAACCATGGCCGATCCGACAGGCACGACCCCGGAGACGGCTCCATAGACGAGCGTCACGCCCAGGGCGATGAAGAACAAGGGCGCTATGGGGATCCACCGACGCCCCAGGCCGCCGATCACCGGCGCGAGCTCGCCCAACCCGCCGAACCATTGCTGGGCGGCGACACGCGACCTGTAGGTCAGCCACAGGAACGTCGCGAGGTAGAGAAGGCCGCCCAGGACCTGGAAGGCGGCGATTACATCCACGGGGGTACGAATGGCGATCAGGATCTGGCCAAGGATGCGCATGAGGACGATGACCAGCATCACCACGGAGATCCGCAGGTACATGGTCTTTGCCTCACGATCATCGACCGCGCAGAGGCGCGCGCTCACCAGTTCGGGCTGCAGGACGACGCGGAACAGCAGCATGTAGAGCCGCCAGGAGAAGATGCCGGCGAGCACGGCGGCAGCCAACCTGTCCTGTCCTGTCGCCCCCGTGAACCAGGCGCCGGTGGCCGCATTGCAGATCAGCCAGACAGCCAGCACGCCCGCCCCGTCCAGGAGGGCGAGACCCGCAAGGTGGGCAATCGACCGCACGCCGCCTTCGGGCCCGGCGCTCGCCGCCAACCGCGCCCTGAACCTGTGAAGCAGGAGACGCAGGATGGCTTCGGCTGCGACAGCGACCACGCCCACGGCGCAGAGAAGCAGCAGGAAGGCCGACGCGCCCCGTCCACCCGCCGGCTTCTCGTCGAGAAGGCCCGCAATGCGTGCGAGTTCGGTGCCGAGCAAGGGAATCGCTTTAGCGACCTTCACCGTGCCATCGATGAAGGCGGCGAACGGATCGGGCCCCGTCTTCGGTTCCACCCTTACGATCTTGGGCGGCGGCGCCTTGGATTTCGACTTCGATTCGGCTGCGGCGGGGGCCGGAGCAGGCGCGGCGGCCGGCGCAGGCGCTCCTTCAGCCTTCAGCTTCTCGGAAACGGAATTGCTGATCGCGTCGACCAGAGAGTCGAACTGCTGCTGCGAGAGCCCGGCGGGCGGAGAGGCCGGCGTCTGAGCCTGCGCCGGAACGCCCATCCCCAGGGCAAGCGTCAACGCCAAAGCAAGCGTGCGAAGAGCGTTCACGATCCAGGTCCTTCCGTAAGCCAATGCCCGTACACGCGGCATTGCTCCTTCCTATACTACTTTCTGCAAGATTTCGAACCGCGACGGCCGTTCTCGGGATCAAGCGGGCTCCCGCCGCTCGATGAAATCGAGCATCGATCGGGCACAGAGGTCGGGATGCGTCGCCGCAACGTGATAGGAATCACCCGGCACAACCATGAACTCCGATTTCGGGATCATCTGCTGCCATTCGCGAACCGCTTCGACCGATCCGAGCCCGCTGCCGTCGGTCGTCACCACGAGCGTCGGACAGGTGATGGACGGCAGGTCGGCGCGCACGTCGATGGCGGGCACAGAGCGGATGAAGCCAAGCTGAGTCGAAAGCGGCGTCCTGCCCATCAGCTTTGCCCAGCCCTCCATCATCGCCGGGGCGCATCTGCTGCCGAGTCGCCCCGGCATAGTCCAGCGCGCCCAGCTCTCCACGCCCTTCTTTTCGATATGATCGAGCCACGACGCCGCGCGTGCGCCGACGGAGACCTCGCCTGAGACGATGCCGCCCAGAACCGCCAGCGAGCGCACCCTGCCGGGATGGCGGGCGGCCAGGCGCATCGCCAGCGGACAGGCCACCTTGGCCGCGCCGACATGGAAAGACGCAAGCCCCAGCGAATCCGCCAGGGCGATGAAGTCGTTGATCAGCCTGTCCACCGACCATTCGTAGTCGAGTGCCATGGGCGTCGACCGTCCGAATCCGCGCATGTCGGGCCGAATCACGCGGAAGCGGCGGCCCAGGACCGGCATCAGGCCGTTCCACGCCTCGCCGCTCTCGGCATTGCCATGCAGCAACAACATGGCCTGAGGCTGCGACCAGGAATCGGCGAAGCACTCGTCGCGATAATGCATGTCGAGATCGGGCGTAATCCTCGCTTGCGGCATGGATCGCTCCTATTCGGGCTGAATACCTGCGGCGCGGATCAGCTCGCCCCATTTGTTAACGTCGTCGCGGATCAAGCGGGCGAAGGCCGCCTGCTCCATCGGCGCCGGCTCGGCGCCCTGCTGCTCGAGCTTAGCGCGAATGTCGGGTTCGGCGAGAACCGCGCGCAGCTCGGTATTCAGCTTCTCCACGACCGGCATCGGCGTCGCAGACGGCACCAGGATGCCATTCCACCCCAGCACCTCGTAACCCGGCACGCCGGCTTCCGCGATGGTCGGGACGTCGGGCAGCAGCGGCGACCGCGTGAGCGTGCTGACGCCCAGTGCGCGAAGGCGGCCGTCCCTGACCAGCGGCACGGCAGTGATGGGCGTGTCGAAGAACACCATGACCTCGCCGCTCATCAGCGCCTGCTGGGCGGCCGGCGCACTGCGATAGGGGACGTGCGTCAGCTCGATACCGGTCCTGGAACGGAACAGCTCGGCGCCGAGATGCGCCAGGCTGCCGGCGCCGACCGAGGCGAAGGTAACGCGGTCCTTCTTCGCCAGGGCGATTAGCTCCTGCACGTTCTTCACGGGCAACGACGGGGGCACCAGCAACACCAGCGACACGGTGGTGAGCGTCGTGATGCCCGTGAAGTCGCGCAACGTGTCGTACGGAAGCTGCTTCTTCAGCGTCGGGTTCACCGGATGGCTCGGATAGACCATGAGCAGCGTGTAGCCGTCCGGCGCCGCGCGGGCCGCCACCTCGGTGCCGATGATGCCGCTCGCCCCGGGCCGATTGTCGATCATCACCGGCTGCCCCACCCGCTCGGAGAGGCGGGCGCCGACGATGCGGGCGACGATGTCGGTGATGCCGCCCGCTCCCGTCGGAACGACGATACGGATCGGTTTGGACGGATAGGCCTGTGCCCGTGCCCCCGACGCGACGAGACCGGAAGCGACAACAGACAGGATCGCCGCGCCTGCGGCGCGTCTCGACATCATCATCCGACGTCTCCTTCCCTCTCATTTGCAGGACGAGGCTAGGAAGCGGATCGAAGCGCGGTCAAGCCGACGCTTCTGCACCGTGGTGCGGCCTTGCCATCAAGCGAGCGGCTCGTCACATTTCGGCTCGCCTCGAGGAACGGGCTTCGCCAACAGCCATGGACAAGGAACAGCTGGAACGGGTGAACCGGGCGCTCGCCCCCCCTGGATGCCTGCGCTCCGGATACACCGTCATCTCGTCATGGCCCTCATCGGGCTCGGCATGATCCCGTTCCTTCGCCCGGACATGCACGTGGAGTTCCTGCTCCTGGCCTGGCTGGCGCTGCCGATCACCTCGCCCCGTGTCAGGGCCACCGTGGCCGGCTGGTTCTGCCGATAGCTACCTCAGGTCCATCTCGCCGTAGCCGTCCGCGGCGACCTCGTCGCAGCGGGCGCGATAGGCTGGCGCGCTGCCGCTGTAGCGCGAGATGCGCCGGGTCTGCTTGCCCTCGACATTCGTATTCACGCCGGTGAACCACGAATTGACGTCGTTGGACAGGAGACCGGCGGACGCTTCGTGGACCGTCTTCATCCAGTCCTTCACCCCGTCGGGCCGGGCATCGATGCGGGTCAGGCCGCGGTCGCGCATGAAGCGCAGCAGGTCGGTCACCCACTCGACATTGTATTCGATGCTGCGCGGGATATTGCCCAGCGCCGTGTGCGGCCCGAGCAGCATAAGCATGTTGGGAAAGCCTTCGACCGACATGCCCACGAAGGTCTCCGCGCCCTCCGCCCACTTGTCCTTCAGCCTCTCACCGCCGACGCCGCGGATGTCGATGCGGTCGAAGGCGCCGGTCAGGGCGTCGAACCCGGTGGCGTAGATGATCATGTCGAAGTCGTGGTCGCCTGCACTGGTGCGGATGCCGGTCGGCGTCACGCGCTCGATCGGCATCTCGGTGAGATCGACCAACTCGACGTTGGGCTGGTTGTAGACCTCGTAATACCGGGTCTCGAGCGGCACCCGTCGGGTGCCGAAGCCGTGATTCTTCGGAATGAGCTTCTCGGCGACCTCGGGGTCCTTCACACGACTCCTGATCTTGCGGGCGACGAAATCGGAGATCAGCGCGTTGGCATCCTTGTTGATCAGGATGTCGTTGAAATTGCCGACCCAGATGCCGAACCCGGGCTCGCCATAGAGCTTCTCGAAGAAGGCCTCACGCTCCTCGGGCGTGACGTCGAAGGTGCCGCGCGGATCGGCGGTATGCAGGAAGCAGGCGAAGGTCTCCTGGCAGCGCCGGAAGATCTCGGGATAGTCGGCGCGGATGCGCGCCATCTCGGGAGCATCGATCGTGCGGTTGTGCAACGGCGCGCACCAGTTGGGCGTGCGCTGGAACACCGTCAGGTGCTTCGCGGTCTTCGCGACTTCCTGGATGGTCTGCACGCCGGTCGCGCCGGTGCCGATCACGGCCACCCTCTTGCCTTCGAAACTCACCGGCTCATGCGGCCAGCGCGCGGTGTGGCAGCTCTGCCCCTTGAACGAGTCGACGCCCTCGATCCGCGGCATCGTGAAGGCAGACAGCGGACCGATGGCCGTGATGAGGAAGCGCGCGGTGCGCTGGCTGCCATCCTCCAGCGTAACCTGCCAACTCCGGCTTTCCTCGTGCCAGTGGGCAGACACAACCTTGCTGTGGAACTGGATGTCGCGGCGCAGATCGAACTTGTCAGCGACATGGTTGAGATAGCGAAGCGTCTCGGGCTGGGGCGAGAAATGCTCGGTCCAGTCCCACTCGTCCAGCAGCTCCTGAGAGAAGGAATAGCCGTAGGAATAGCTCTCCGAGTCGAAGCGTGCCCCCGGATACCGGTTCCAGTACCAGGTGCCGCCAACCCCTGTTCCAGACTCGAATACTCGGACTTTCAGGCCAAGCTCGCGAAGGCGGTAGAGCTGGAAGAGGCCGGACATGCCGGCGCCGACGATGATGGCGTCGAAATCGGGGAGCTGGTCGGAGGACATGCGACACCCTAGCGGCGAGTGTGGCCCGTCTGCAACGCATCGCCACCGCACAGCGGCCCAGGCGCCTCGGACGCAACCGATTCCGACCGCTCCCGTTGCGGCACATCTACTGCAGGCAAAGGAGCCGCCATGATCAAGTCTATCATTCTCGTAATTCTTGTCGGCGCCGTCGTCGCGGGCTGCTCGGTCCGCAGCGAACGTATCGTGGAGGTCCCCGCCTCGACGACGACCCAGCGCACAACGACTGTCTCGTCCGATCCCTATACCCCGACGACGACGACCACGACCTATACGACGCCCACTCGCTAGCTTTCGCGCATGACGGCGCGGCTCACCGGATGGCGGCGAGCCGCGCCTTCACTTTTTCCAGATACAGTTCGCGCGACCTCTGGGTCGAATGGTCCATGTCATAGTGGGCCAGCCAGAATGTCGACACACGCCTGGCACACATCGGCTGAAGGCCACGCCTGAAGACCTTTCGCCCCGGATCGCCGGCGTAAAGTCGGACGACCCACCAGGGCGTGCCGTATGTGGTTACGACCCCCAGCAGCCTGATGTTGTAGAGGTTCGGCTCGAGGCGGTTGTCCGTGGAGTGGTAGACGAAGGCCGTGCCCGGCCCCCAGACACGATCGACATAGCCCTTCAGCATGGCCGGCATCGAAAACCACCAGTGGGGAAAGCAGAAGACGACGCCTTCGACGCTGGTCAGTGTCTCGGCGTACCGGGCGACGGCCGAGTCGTCGTAGCCGTTTCCCATGTAGGTCCGGCGCTCGGCTTCGGTCATCGCGGGCTGGAAGCCCTCGCGATAGAGATCGGTTGCCACCACGTCGTGGCCGTTGTTCCGCAACGTCTCTACGATTGCGCGGAAAAGCGCGTGGTTGAAGCTGTCTTCGAGCGGATGGCAGTGAATGACCTGTATACGCATGACGGTGTTCTTCCGGCCTACCGCCCCGGACAGGTCCCGGCATAGTAGGCGTCGGCGGCGCAAGAGTTGCCATTCGGAAGCGTGCAGGTGCCCTGCTCCGGATTTGCGCCGGGCGCCGAGACGACGGAATAGCGACCGCCCGTGATGGCGCAGTAGCGCCCTGACGGGGTGGCAAAGCCGGTCACGCGCAGGCCCGTCTTCGGGCACTCACCCCGCAGCAGCGCCCATTCCTCGCATTGGTAGTTGTCCGCAAAGACGCAGACACCGAATTCAGCCCCGTCAGGCCGCCGTTCGATCGTCAGCATACCGCCCTGCTGGGCGCAGTTGACCGACGCGGGATTCGCCAGCTGCGGCTGCGCCGCGGCACCCGCCGCCCACAGCAGAACGACTACTGAAACCAGGATCCGGTACATGCGGGGCCTCCTGCCGCACCCTATACGAAGCGGTGCATTGCGTCCGCCACCGGTCCGGGGCCAGACTGCGGACGAATTCGACATGAGCGCGCCTTCGCCCCCTCTCCCCGACGACAGCATCAAGCGCCTGCTGCCCTGGCTGGTCGCCGTGGCGTTCTTCATGCAGTCGCTCGACACGACCATCCTGAACACCGCGGTGCCGGCCATCGCCCAGGCCATGGATGTGACGCCCCTCGACGTGAAATCGGTGCTGGCCAGCTACACGTTGAGCCTTGCGGTCTTCATTCCCGTGAGCGGCTGGATGGCGGACCGGTTCGGGACTCGCCGCGTCTTCGTGGCGGCGATCGCCCTCTTCTGCTTCGGATCGCTGCTCTGCGGCCTCTCGACCAGTCTCGAGATGCTCGTGGCCTGCCGCGTGCTGCAGGGCGCGGGCGGCGCCATGATGATGCCGGTCGGCCGCATGACGCTCGCGCGCACCTACGGCAAGGCCGATCTGGTCAGGGCCATGAGCTTCGTCGCCATCCCGAGCCTGATCGGCCCGATGATCGGGCCGGTGGCAGGCGGCGCCATCGTCCACTGGCTGCACTGGAGCCTCGTCTTCTTCGTCAACATCCCGGTCGGAATGGTCGGGCTTTACTTCGTTGGCCGCTACCTGCCGGACTATCGCGAGGAAAAGACCCATCCGCTGGACGTGCTGGGCCTGGTGCTGTTCGGCGGCGGAATCGCGCTTCTCTCCTATGTGCTGGAGGTGTTCGGCGACAACAAGCTCACCGGCCAGGAAGCGATGGTCCTGCTCGCGGTCGCGGCGGTGCTGCTGGCGGGCTACGGCATCCGCGCCACGCTGACGGCCTTTCCGCTGCTCAATCTCAGCCTGTTCCGCATCCGCACATTCCGGGCGGCCGTGAATGGCGGGTTCTTCACCCGGCTGGGCCTGGGCGGCATCCCGTTCCTGTTTCCCTTGCTCTACCAGATCGGGCTCGGCTTCTCGCCGATCCAGTCTGGCCTGCTGGTCCTGCCCCAGGCCATTGCCTCGATCGGTCTCAAGAGCTTCATGCCGGCGATCCTGGCCCGCTTCGGCTATCGCAACGTGCTGGTCTTCAACACGATCGTCGTCGGCCTGCTCATCATGTCGTTCGCCACGGTGGGCGCGGAGACCCCGATCTGGCGCATCGTGTTGCAGGCCTTCGTGCTCGGCCTGTTCACGTCGATGCAATACACCAGCATGAACACCCTGGTTTATGCCGACGTTTCCGGATCGCAGACGAGCGGCGCCAGTACGATCGCGTCCACCGGTCAGCAGCTTTCGATCAGTTTCGGCGTGGCCGGCGCTTCCCTGATCGCCGCGATGTTCGTACCGGCCGAGATGCACTCCCATGCCGGCGCGATGGTCTACGGCGTGCAGCGGGCCTTTCTGATCCTGGGTATCATGACGATCGCATCATCCGTCGTGTTCATGGAGCTGAAGGCCGATGACGGCGGGGATATCAGCAAGCACGACACGCCCGCTGACCACCCGCACGAGCATTAGTTGAGGCGCCAGATCGCGATGTTCAGGATCGTCGCGAAGGCGATCCAGGCCAGATAGGGCACCAGCAACATCGCCGCGAGACCGTCGATTCGCCGGAACATGATCGCCGTCGCGAGCACCAGCAGGTCGAGCACGAGGATCACGGCGACGGCGAGCCCGGGGTCGCGGAGCCCGAAGAAGGCGACGCTCCAGCCGAGGTTGACCGCCAGCTGCAAGGCAAAGACAGCCAGGGGGCCACGGGCGGTATCTCGGTCGGCCGCGCGCCAGACCCGCCAGGCCGCTACGCCCATCATGACGTAGAGCGCGGTCCAGACCGGGCCGAATATCCAGTTGGGTGGATTGAACGATGGCTTGGCGAGCGTCGAATACCAGGTCGTCACGCTGGTGTTGGTCACCGCGCCGCCCAACCCACCGATGCCGAGGCAAATGCCGACGAAGAGCACGAGCGCGAGGATATCCTTGCCGGTGCCGAGATCACTACGCTTGCTGCTCATGACAGGAGGCTCGCTCCGACGTTTATGGTGAGGGCGAGGATCGCCGTATTGAAGGTAAACGAGACGACACCGTGGACGAGGGTGATGCGCCGCATGGCCGGCGAGACGGTGCCGACATCCCCGGTCTGGGCCGCGCAGCCGATCACGAACGCGTAGTAGAGGAAGTCGCCGTAGTCCGGCGGGCGGGCGCCCGGGAATTCCAGGCCGCCCGGCCCGTCATCGTCCGGCCGGTAGTATATGTTGGCGTAGTGCAGGGTGAACACGAGGTGGGTAAACGTCCAGGAGAGGGCTACGGTTGCGCCCGTGAGCACGAGGGCATGCCACAGGGGACCGTGCGGCGACTTGAGAACGGCAAGTTCCGAGAAGATCGTCGCAAAGCTTGCGCTGGCGCTCACGATCACCACCAGGAGAATCACCCAGTCTCCCTCGTCGTAGTACGCGGCCCTTGCGTAGCAGGTTTCCACTGTGGACCTGGCGATCATGCCCAGCGTCATGACGATGTAGGCCAGAGCGGTCAGATCCCAGGCGAGCAGCCACCTCGTTTCGATTCTGATGTCCTTCGGGAGGAGCAGGAACAGCACGAGCCCCGCAGCCAGCGCGATCAGCAGCCTCGTGCGGGCATGGACGAAGCGGCGAAAGCCACGGGGTGGGACGGTCGACTCGGTCATGCTGCTTCCATACCGCACTCTGGCATCTCGGCGGCGGACGGCAATCGCTGTAAAGTCCCGGCATGTTGTTCGACGCAATGGATCTGGCCGCCACCTTCGTATTCGCCATCAGTGGCGCCACGCGGGGCGTGCGCAAACAGCTGGATTTGTTCGGGGTGCTGGTCGTCGCCTGGCTGGCCGGGGTCGCCGGCGGTCTGGCGCGCGACCTGCTGATCGGGGCCGTGCCGCCGGCGGCGATCGTGGACTGGCGCTATCTCGCGGCGACGGCGGCAGCGGGCCTGCTGGGGTTCTTCGCATCGGACGTGATCGACAGGTTGCGCACGCCAGTTCTCCTGTTCGACGCCGCCGGCCTCTGCCTATTCGCCGTCACCGGCACCGAGAAGGCCCTGCTCTACGGGCTCAGCCCCCTGATGGCGGCCATGTTGGGCACGGTGACCTGCATCGGCGGCGGGGTGGCGCGCGACCTGCTCACACTCCAGGTCCCGACCGTCCTGCGCTCCGAACTCTACGCCGTGGCGGCCCTCGCAGGCGCGGGCACGATCTCCCTAGGGTACTGGGCGGGCTGGCCGATGCTCCCGACGGCCCTGGCCGGCGCCGGGATCTGTCTGTTCCTTCGGATGATGTCGATCTACCGGGGGTGGCGCCTGCCCGTCGCGGTCACGAGACATAAGTTTCACCCGGAAACTGACTAAAATTCCGCCTTCTTCTCGCCAGAATGCCCGCCGCGCCCTTGCCGGTCCGGTGCATGGAGGCTAAACACACGGCCGTCATTTTGTCGCAAGCGGCGTGGGGGAAAAAGCAGCATGGCGACGAAGAAGAAGGCCAAGTCGACTGAAACTACGCCGGCAGCCAAGGCCGCCAAGAAGTTGACCGAAAAGGCGAATTCGGACCGCGCCAGCGGCACGCCGGAAGCGCGCGACACCGCCCGTCTCCTGCTGGAGATCGAGGCCATTCATTGCCGCCCGGACAACCCGTACATCTTCACCTCGGGCCGGGCGAGCCCGGTCTACATCGACTGCCGCAAGATCATCTCGTTCCCGGAAGCCCGGGCCAAGATCATGGCGCACGCTTACAAGGCGATCGATAAGGCGATCGGCTGGAACAAGATCGACGTGGTGGCCGGCGGCGAGACCGCGGGCATCCCCTTCGCCGCCTTCCTGGCGGCCCTTTCCAAGAAGCCGATGATCTACGTGCGCAAGCAGCCCAAGGGTTTCGGACGCATGGCGCAGATCGAGGGTGAGCTGAAGCCCGGCAAGCGCGTCCTGCTGGTCGAGGACCTCGCGACCGACGGCGGCAGCAAGCTGGTGTTCATCGAGGCCCTGAAGAAGGCCGAGGCGAAGGTCACGGACTGTTTCGTGGTCTTCCACTACGGCATCTTCCCGCAGAGCATCGAGATGCTGGCCGCGGCCGGCGTGAAGCTGCATGCGCTGGCCACCTGGTGGGACGCGCTGGAAGCGGCCGAAAAGCACAAGTATTTCGACGAGATGGGCCTGACCGAGACCCGCGCCTTCCTCGAGGCCCCCGAGAAGTGGTCGGCCAGCCATGGCGGCCGCCCGCCGTCGCGCGCGCTGGGCCGCTAGCCACCTCTTTGCTACGGTGCGGCGGACATGATCCGCCGCCTCCTCTCGACCGTCCTGGCGCTTGGCGCCCTCGCCTCCCCTGCCGCCGTCATGGCGCAGGCCAAGGACGAACTCGTCGTCGCCATGACGCAGATGCCGGGCACATGGAACCCGATCATCAGTTCCATGCTGGCCAAGTCGCTGATCGCCAACATGACGGCGCGACCGGTTACGGCCTACGACGCCGACTGGAAGCTCGTCTGCCTGGTCTGCACCGAGCTGCCGACCATCGAGAACGGCAAAGCCCGCGTAGTTGATCTTGCCGACGGCAAGAAGGGCATGGAGATCGACGTAGAACTGCGCGACATGCGCTGGGGCGACGGCACGCCGGTATCGGCGAAGGACGTGGCCTTTACCCTGGAGGTCGGGCAGCACCCGCTGTCGGGAGTCGCATCGTCAGAGGGTTACAAGCGGATCATCAAGCTCGACGTGAAGGATGACCGTCGCTTCACCATGACGATCGACCGCGTCACCTTCGACTACAACAGCATCGGCCTGCAGTTGCTGCCGGCGCACATCGAGAAGCCGATCTTCGACGCCAATCCGGCCGAGTATCGCAACAAGACCGCGTACGATACGCAATCCACCAATCCCGGCCTCGCCTTCGGTCCCTTCCGTCTCACCGAGATCGTGCCCGGCAGCCGGGTCGTGCTGGAGCAGAACCCGACCTGGACCGGCCAGAAGCCGCATTTCAAGCGCATCACGGTGCGCATCATCGAGAACACCGCGGCGCTGGAAGCCAACCTCCTGTCGGGCAGCGTCGACTATGTACTGGGCGAGCTCGGCCTGTCGCTCGACCAGGCCATCGCCTTCGAGAAGCGCCACAAGGACAAGTACAACGTCGTCTACAAGCCGGCGCTGATCTGGGAACATATCGACGTCAATCTCGACAACAAGCTGCTGGCCGACCGGCGGGTGCGCCAGGCCATGCTGCTGGCCATCGACCGCAAGGCCATCTCGGAGAAGCTTTTCGAGGGCAAGCAGCCAATCGCCCATGGCGGCATCAGCGAGCTCGATCCGATGTTCAGCCCGGCAGCCCGCCAGTATGGTTACGACCCCACGGCGGCCCGCAAGCTGCTGGACGAGGCAGGATTCTCGACCTTCCGCAACAACGTCCGCCACAATGCGGCCGGCGAGAAGCTGTCGATCGAGTTGGGCACCACTGCCGGCAATCGGGTGCGTGAGCTGGTGGCGCAGGTGATCCAGAGCCAGCTCCGGCAGGTCGGCATCGAGGTGCGCCTCAAGGCCGAGACGCCGCGCATCTTCTTCGACGCGATGAGCAAGCGGACTTATAGCGGCCTCGGCATGTACGCCTGGGTGCAGCGGCCGGAAGGCGTGCCGCGCTCGTCGCTTCATTCCAAGGAGATCCCTTCGGCTGCCAACGGCTGGAGCGGGCAGAACTATCCGGGCTACGCGAACCCTGAGATGGACGCGGCACTCGACGCCGCCGAACGAGAACTTGACGTCGTCAAGCGGCGCGCCCTGTTCGCCGAGATCCAGAAGCTGGCGGCCGACGACCTGCCCTCCCTGCCACTGTTCTTCCGGGTCGATCCCTTCGTGATCCCCAAGCCACTCAAGGGCGTGACGCCGACAGGCACGCTCAACAGCTCGACCTTGTGGGTCGAGCAATGGCGCTGGGAAAACTAGATGACGACAAGATCGCCGGGATGAGGGCATGAGCCGCTACTTCGTGGCGCGCGGCGTCCAGACTGCCGTCACGCTCCTCCTGATGAGCCTCGTCGTCTATCTGCTGATCGGCCTGATGCCGGGCGATCCGATCGACATGATGATCTCGGGCGATCCGACCATGACCAGCCAGGACGCCGCTCGCCTGCGCGCCGCCTACGGTCTCGACAAGCCGCTGTTCGAGCGATACCTCGCCTGGCTGCTGCAGGCGCTGCAGGGCAATTTCGGCTACTCGCGTTCCTTCGGACAGCCTGTGCTGACGGTGCTGTGGCCTCGCCTTCTCAACACGCTGCTGCTGGCCGGACTTGCCTTCGTGATCTCGGTAGCGATCGCCCTGCCGCTCGGCATGTGGGCGGCCGCCCATCCGCGCAGCCGCGCCGACTACCTGATCAACCTCCTGTGCTTCGGCGGGATTTCTGCGCCGCCGTTCTGGCTGGCGCTGCTGCTGATCACCCTGTTTGCCGTGAAACTGGGCTGGCTGCCGGCCGGCGGCATGGCCGACATACGGGCCGGTACGCCCTGGATGACCGCCCTGGCCGAGCAACTGCGTCATCTGGCGCTGCCGGTCCTGACGCTGACCCTCGTCCAGCTCGGCGGCTACACCCGCTTCATGCGCGGCGCGATGATCGAGGCGTTGCGCCAGGACTATGTACGGACGGCCCGCGCCAAGGGGGCTCCCGAACGCACCGTGCTGTGGCGGCACGCCTTCGCCAATGCGCTGTCCCCGGTCCTGACGATTCTCGCCCTCTCGTTCGGTGGGCTCGTCTCGGGGGCGCTGATCACCGAGACGATGTTCGCCTGGCCCGGCATGGGCAAGGCGATCTACCAGGCCATTCTCGAAAACGACTACAATCTGGCGCTCGTCGGCCTGCTGGTGGCGACAGCCGCCACCATCGGCGGCAACCTGCTGGCCGACCTCGCCTATGCCTGGGTCGACCCGCGCGTCTCGCTGGCGGAGGCCGCGCCATGACGGCGGCGACCCTCCAGCCCACGGCCTGGCGTCGCATGCTGCGCCATCGGCTGGCCTGGATATCTCTGGCGTTCCTGTCGGCCCTGCTGGTGCTGGCCCTGGCGGCGCCCCTGCTGGCCGCCCTGCGCGGCATCGATCCGACCGAGACCGATCTCTTCCGCCGCTTCGAAGGCCCCTCCGCCCGCCATTGGCTTGGCACCGACGATCTCGGGCGCGATCTCTTCCAGCGCCTGCTCGATGGCGGCCGCGTCTCGCTGCTGGTCGGCATTTCCGGCGCGGTCCTGTCGGCCATCCTCGGCGCCTTCATCGGCGTCCTCGCCGGCTATCTCGGCGGGCGGCTCGACGCCTTCCTGATGCGGCTCACCGACGGCGTGATCTCGCTGCCGCTGCTGCCGCTCCTGATCGTGCTGGCCGCCGTCGATCCCCGCAAACTGGGCGTACCGGCGGAGATCGCGCAATCGGAGATGTTCTCGCTCTACCGCATCGTGGTGATCGTGGCCCTCACCGGCTGGACGACGGTGGCCCGTCTGGTGCGCGCAGAGACCCTGTCGCTCAAGGCACGGGATTTCACCCGTGCGGCCGTGGCGCTGGGCGCCCGCCCCCAGCGGATCATGTTTCGCCACATCCTGCCCAACACGGCCGGCACCCTGGTCGTCGCCACCACCATGTCGGTCGGCACGCTGATCCTTTTCGAATCGACCCTGTCCTTCCTCGGCCTCGGCATCCAGCCACCGGCCGCGAGCTGGGGCAACATGCTGACCGGTGCCCAAGAACTGCTGCAGGAGGCCCCCGTGCTGGCCCTGTGGCCGGGCCTGCTGATTTTCCTGACCGTGATCGCCTTCAATTTCCTGGGCGATGGACTGCAGGATGCCCTCGATCCCAGAAGCGAGAGACGCTGATGACCGACGCAACATTGAAATCCACCGAGTTCACCGCAATGAGCCGGCTCACGCCGGACATCGACCTCAACGCCGAGGGCAAGGCGACGGGCTTCGTGCGCGTGCCGCACTCGGTTCACCGCTCGGCCTATGGCTGGATCCCCATCCCCATCGTGCGCATCAAGAACGGCGACGGGCCAAACGTGCTGATGCAGGCCGGCAACCATGGCGACGAATGGGAGGGCCAGATCGGCCTCGGCAATCTGATCCGCGCGATCGAGCCGAAGGACATCAAGGGCCGCCTGGTGATCCTCCCCTCGGCCAACTTTCCGGCCGCGATGGAGGGGCGGCGCACATCGCCCATTGACGAGGGCAACCTGAACCGGTCCTTCCCCGGCGACGCCGAGGGCACGATCACGCAGCAGATCGCCTACTGGATCGAGCATGCGCTGCTGCCGGGCTTCGACTACGCCTTCGACTTCCATTCCGGCGGCAGCTCGCTGACCTACATTCCGAGCGCGCTGGCACCGCGCCACCAGGATGCCGCCCGCATGGACAAGGTCATGGGCCTGCTCAAGGCCTTTGGCGCCCCGGTCAGCTACATCTCGGCCGCGCCGCAGGGCGGTGGTCGCACCTTCACTTCTGCCTCGTATCGCCAGGGCGTGGTCGGCATGGGCACCGAGCTGGGCGGCGGCGGGCTGGTGACCCCCGGTTCGCTCAAGGTGGCCGAGGACGGCATGCGCCGCGTGCTGGCCCATGTCGGCCTGCTGCAGGGTCCGGTGCCCGCACCGACCGCGACGCGCTTCACCGAGATCGGCGGCGACGACTATTACGTCTACGCCACGGACGGCGGCCTTTTCGAGCCGCTGGTCGAGCTGGGCGACGAGGTGAAGGCCGACCAGCCGGCCGGCCGCATCCACTTCCACCACACGCCCTGGCGAGAGCCCGAGGTGGTGACGTTCAAGCGCGCCGGCCTCGTCCTCTGCAAACGCGTCCCCGCCCGCTGCGAACGCGGCGACTGCCTGTTCCATCTCGCGACGGATCTGGCGGTTTAAGGCCGGACGATTGAAGAACAAAGCCGTCGTCTCGACCGGAGCCGAGCGCCGCGAGGCGAAGTGGAGAGACCTTCTCTCTACCTAAAGCCGGCAAATAGTGGAGAGCAGGTCTCTCCGCTACGCGCCTTCGGCGCTTCGGTCGAGACGACGGGGTATTAGTAGTCCCGCTCTACGTCCCCCGACAGCTCCTGCAGGAGAGCTTCGGCGCCGTCCGCCGCCCATCCCTGCGCGGTCGCGCTTCGGCGTGGCCGCAGACGTTGCAGCCGTCGATCTCGAAATCGATCCAGTGGGTGGGATCGCCGCAGGCTTCGCAGGGCAGGCCGCGACGCGACTGGATGCGGCCGAAGCCCGGCGCGTGGCACTCCGGGCAAAGACACTGCAGGCGTTTGGCCAATTGCCAGCCCGCCGCGCGCAGCACCTTCATGCGGGTGGGATTGCGATGCGCACGCATGTCCGAATAGAGCACGGCCAGTCCTTCCGTGGACCGCTCGGCCTCGCGGTCCATGGTCGCGATCACCTCTTCCTCGGTGGCGAGGCCCTTCACGGGATGGTCCATGTCGCTGCTGCAGGCGACGAACACGCCATAGCGTGGGAAGCCCATGGCCCGCAGCACGGCGAGGCGCGCGGGATCGCCGGCACGGAAGCGTGACAGCCTCCAGCTCGTGTGATGCGTCGGAAAGGTGTCGATCAGCCGGATGCCGCGCTTGCGGTCGATGAAGGCCAGGATCTCGACGCCGCTCGAGATCAGCGGCACCCGGTCGATCGGCCCGTAGCTGCCCTCGCTCGCGACCGCGCAGTCGACGTCCATTGTTCGAAAGGCCAGTTCGGCCTTGAGCAGCGAGGTCTCGACCAGCGCATCGGGCCTTGGCACCTCGCCGGAGAAGGTGCCGAGCGTGTCGGTGTCCAGTTCAGGGACGGCGACGATTTCCGCGCCGAGCACACGCCGGAAGGCGGGCCCCAGCGCCCGCTCCTTCTCGTGCATCGTCGCCAGCGCGATGCGGGCGCTGCCGTAGGGATGCGTGCCTGACACGACCGTGCCGCGGATCGCAGCCTCGCGTTACTCCGCCGCCTGGGACAGGGCCTGGCGGGCGAGCTGTTGCTCGACCAGCGTCGCCCAGTAGGAGGCGCCGAGCGGCAGGATCTCGTCGTTGAAGTCGTAGCCCGGGTTGTGGACCATGCAGCTGCCGACGCCGTCGCCATTGCCGACCCAGATGTAGCAGCCCGGCTTCTTGAGCAGCATCCAGGCGAAGTCCTCGGAGCCCATGGCCGGCGTCGGATTGCGGTTGACGTTCTCCAGCCCGACCAGAGAGGCCGCCGCCTGGGCGGCATACTCGGTCTCCTGCACGCTGTTCACGGTCGCGGGATAGCGCTTCTCGTAGCGCCACTTCACGACCTCCGCGCCGAAGCCCGCCGCGACGTTGCGCGAGATCTTCTCGATGTTCTTCTCGATCAGGTCCTGCACCGGCTTCTTGAAGGTACGGACCGTGCCGCGCAGCACGCATTCCTGCGGGATGACGTTCCAGGCGTCGCCGGCATGGATCTGCGTCGTCGAGACGACGGCGGTGTCCATCGGATCGACGTTGCGCGCAACGATCGACTGCAGCGCCGTCACGATATGGGCGCCGACCACCACCGGGTCGATCGTGTACTGCGGCATGGCGCCGTGTCCGCCGACGCCCTTCAGCACGACCTCGAAGATGTCGTAGGCGGCCATCATCGGACCGGGGCGGACGGCGAACTTGCCGACCGGGATGCCCGGGATGTTGTGCATGCCGTACACGCCCTCGACCGGGAACTTCTCGAACAGCCCCTCCTCCACCATGACGCGCCCGCCGCCCTCGTTCTCCTCGGCCGGCTGGAAGATGAAGTAGACCGTGCCGTCGAAATTCTTGGTCTCGGCGAGGTACTTGGCGGCGCCCAGCAGCATCACCGTGTGGCCGTCATGGCCGCAGGCGTGCATCTTGCCCGGGATCGTCGACTTGTGATCGAAGTTGTTGGTCTCGTGGACGTCGAGCGCATCCATGTCGGCGCGCAGGCCGATCGCCCGATTGGACGTGCCCGCGCGCAGCACGCCGACGACACCGGTCTTGGCCAGGCCGCGATGGACCTCGATCCCGAAGCTTTCCAGCTTCTCGGCGACCACATCGGCCGTACGCACCTCCTCGAAGGCCGTCTCCGGGTGGCTGTGAATGTCATGACGCCACGCGGTCATGTCCTTGTGGAACGACGCAATGCGGTTGATGACCGGCATCCTGAAATCTCCGTTGAAATTGTTGCGCCGGATCGTAAGCGACCCCTGCCGGAGATCAAGCACGCTCGGCATCCGTCGACGCACATCAGGCCTGATACGGAAGCGCCTTCTCGCAGGCGGCGTCAGGTATTGAGCGCGTAGGTGCGGTCCTCGATCGGAAGACGGCCTTCCTCGATCGCGTGGCAGGCGACCGTGCCGCCCTCGATCGGGAGCGCCTTGGGCCGCTCGGCCTTGCAGCGGTCGTTGGCGAAGGGACAGCGCGGGTGGAAGGTGCAGCCCGAGGGCGGATTGATCGGGCTCGGTACCTCGCCGCCGACCGGGCTGCGCTGGCGGCCCGTCATCTCGAGGTCGGGGATCGTGTCGAGCAGCATCCGCGTATAGGGGTGCTTGGGCCGCCGGAACAGCGTATCGGTCGGCGCGACCTCGACCAGCCGGCCAAGGTACATGACGCCCACCCGCGTAGAGATGTGATAGACGACCGCGAGGTTGTGGCTGATGAACAGGTAGGTGAGTTGCAGCCGCCGCTGCAGGTCGACCATCAGGTTCAGGATCTGCGCCTGCACCGAGACGTCCAGCGCCGAGGTCGGCTCGTCGCACACCAGGAATTCCGGCTCGCTGGCAAGCGCGCGCGCGATCGAGATGCGCTGGCGCTGGCCGCCCGAGAATTCATGCGGATACTTGCGGCCGTCGGCCGGGTTCAGCTTCACCTGCCGCAGGAGGGCCGCGACGCGGGCTTCCAGATCGGCCTTGCCGGTCGAGAGGCCGAACGCGCGGATCGGCTCGGCGATGATGTCGAACACCCGCCAGCGCGGATTGAGGCTGGCGAACGGATCCTGGAAGATCATCTGCATGCGCCGCCGCAGCGCGGCCATGTCGGAGCGGCTGTGACGGCCGGCCATGTCGTTGCCGTCGAACTCGATGCGGCCGGCCGTCGGCGGATAGAGCCCGACGACGAGGCGCGCGACCGTCGACTTGCCGCAGCCCGACTCGCCCACCAGCGAGAAGGTCTCGCCCTTGGCGATCTCGATGTCGATCCCGTCGACCGCCTGCACGACCTGGCGCGGCCGGCCTTCGAGCTTGCGTACCAGCCACGGCGCGGAGACGTCGAAGTAACGCTTCAGCCCTTCGATGCGGACAAAATCGGCGCCGCCGTCAGGCATCGACCGTCTCCTTGAGGATGGGGGCGCCGACGCCGCCGCTGTCGTGCAGCCAGCAGGCCGCCCGTGTCGCGCCGGCCGGCATCAGGTTCGGACGCTCGACCAGACAACGCTGCCCCTTGAACGTGCAGCGCGGATTGAAGGCGCAGCCCGGTGGAATTTCCGTGAGACGCGGCATGGCGCCATCGATCTGCGTCAACCGCTCGGTGCGCACGCCGAGGCTCGGGATCGAGCCCATCAGGCCCTTGGTGTAGGGATGCTTGGCGTGCTTCACGACCTCGCGCACCGGGCCGATCTCGGCGACGCGGCCGGCATACATCACGGCGACGCGGTCGGCGGTCTCGGCGATCACGCCCATGTCGTGGGTGACCAGCATCACCGCCGTGCCGTGTTCGCGGCACAGCCGCTTCAGGAGCGCGATGATCTGCGCCTGGATCGAGACATCGAGCGCGGTGGTCGGCTCGTCGGCCACGATCAGCCGCGGCCCGGCGCAGAGCGCCAGCGCGATCACGACCCTCTGGCGCATGCCGCCGGAGAACTGGTGCGGGTAGTGGTCGATGCGCATCTCGGCGCCGGGGATACCCACCTCCTGCAGGAGTTCGATCGCCCGCGCCTTGGCCTGGCTGGCCGACAGCGGCAGATGGGTCTGGATCGTCTCGACGAGCTGGCGGCCCACCGAATAGAGCGGATTGAGGCTGGTCAGCGGGTCCTGGAAAATCGCGCCGATCCGCGCGCCGCGGATCTTGCGCATCTCCTCATAGGGCAGGTTGTCGATGCGCCGCCCTTCCAGCCGGATCTCGCCGCCGGCCACGCGGCCCGGCGGCTCCAGCAGGCCGATAATGGCGTTGCCGGTCAGCGACTTTCCGGCGCCGGACTCGCCCACCACGCCTAGCACTTCGCCGGGGGCGATGTCGAAGGAGACGTCGTCGACGGCGAGCAACGTGCCCCGGCGCGTCGGAAACTCGATCCGCAGGTTGCGGACTTCGAGGAGCGGCTGGTTGTTCGATGCGGCGGCCATCTGTCGTGACTATCGCAGTTTAGGATTGAGGGCGTCGCGCAGCCAGTCGCCCAGCAGGTTCACTGCCAGGACGAGTGCCGCCAGCGTGACGCCGGGAAACACGGTGATCCACCAATCGCCGGATTGCAGCACCTCGTTGCCGAGGCGGATGAGCGTGCCGAGCGAAGGCTCGGTCGACGGCAGGCCGACCCCCAGGAACGACAGGGTCGCCTCGGTGATGATGGCGAGACCGAGGTTGAGGGTGGCGATCACCAGCACCGGCCCGGTGACGTTGGGCAGGACGTGGCGCACCATGATCAGCAGCGGCGACAGGCCGATCACCCGCGCCGCCTGGACGTATTCCTTGTTCTTCTCGACCATCACCGAGCCACGCACGGTGCGGGCGTAGCTCACCCAGAAGGAAAGACCGATCGCGCCGACGACGACGAAGATGGCGATCTCGTCGTGACGCTTCACCGAGATGAGGCCGCGCACCACGCCGTCGATGAGAAGCGCCACGAGGATCGCCGGAAAGGTGAGCTGGACGTCGGCCACGCGCATGATCACGGCGTCGATCGCGCCACCGAAATAGCCGCTGATCAGACCCAGCGATATGCCGAGCACCATCGCCACGGCCACGGCGGCAAGGCTCACGATCAGGGACAGGCGCGTGCCATACATGATAGAGGACAGCACGTCGCGGCCCTGGTCGTCGGTGCCAAGCGGGAAGGCCCATTCGCCATCCGGAGACACCAGGACAGGCGGTTTCAGTCCGTCGCTGAGGCTGAGCGTGGCCGGATCGAACGGTGTGTGCGGCGCCAGGACCGGCGACAGGAAGGCCACGGCGATGATCAGGAAGGTGGCAACCGCCGCCGCCACGGTCATGGGCGAGGACTTGAAACTCCACCAGACGTCGCTGTCGGACACACGGTGCAGCCAGCCCGAAAAGCCCGATCTCGATGCCGCCGCCATGTCAGTGTCCCGCCACGCGCGCGCTGCCACCCTGGCTGCGCAGGCGAGGGTCGACGGCGAAATAGAGAAGATCGACGATCAGATTGACCAGAACGAAGAACAAGCCGATCAGCAGCAGATAGGCCGCCATCACCGGGATGTCGGAAAACTGCACCGACTGGATGAAGAGCTGGCCGACGCCCGGCCACGCGAACACGGTCTCGGTGACGACGGCGAAAGCGATCAGGCTGCCGAGCTGCAGGCCGGCGACGGTGATCACCGGGACCAGCGTATTCTTGAGCGCGTGCCCGAAGTTGATCGCCCGGTTGGTCAGCCCGCGCGCCCGCGCGAACTTGATATATTCGGTGCGCATCACTTCCAGCATCTCCGAGCGCACCAGGCGCATGATGAGCGTGAGCTGGAACAGGCCAAGCGTGATGGCCGGCAGGATCAGCGCCTTGAGGCCCGACAAGGTCAGGAAATTGGTGACCCACCAGCCGACCCTCACCGTGTCGCCGCGACCGAATGACGGCAGCCAGTGCAGCGTCACGGCGAACACCAGGATCAGGAGAATGCCGATCAGGAACGTCGGCAGAGAAATGCCGATCAGGGAAATCGCCTGCAGCAGCCGGCTCGACCAGTGCTTGGGGTAGAGGCCGGTATAAACGCCCATCGGCACGCCGACGAACAGCACGAACACGGCGGCGCAGAAGGAAAGCTCGAGGGTCGCCGGCACGCGCTCCAGGATCAGGCGCCCCACCGGCTCCGACGTGCGGTAGGACAGACCGAAATTGCCGCGCGCCGCATTGGCGATGAAGTGGAAGAACTGCACCGGCGCCGGGTCGTTGAGGCCGAGCTTCTCGCGCAGCGCGTCGCGCTCCTCCATCGAGGTGTCCTGGCCGACCATCGCGTTGACCGGATCGCCGACGTAACGGAACAGCGAGAACGCAACCAGACCGACCGCAAGCAGCACGGCACTCGATTGCAGGATACGTCGGAGGATGAAGGCGAGCATCTGTTGGTGTGATCCGGTGGCGGGCCTGACGGGAAAGGCACCAAAACGGAACCGGCCCCGGTCGCAGGTGCTGCAACCGGGGCCGATTTGAGTTTGTCGTGGCGCCGCTACTTCACGGTGACAAAGCGCAGCGGGAAGCTGTTGTCGGCGGGCTGCACCAGGTCAACGTTCTTGCGCGCTGCCCACACGACCGCCTGCTGATGCAGGGGAACGTAGGCGAAATCGTCGACGTAGAGCTTGGTCGCTTCCTTGATCATGGCGTCGCGCTTGGCCTTGTCGGTTTCCTGCTCGATGGAGTCGGCCAGCTTGTCGAGCGCCGGGTTGGAGTAACCGCCAGCATTGAACTGGCCCTTCTTGGTCGCCTTGTTCGGCGTCTGGATCAGCGCCTCGAAGACGTTGTGGACGTCGTAAGTCTGCGCCGGCGACCAGCCCAGCATGTAGAAGCTGGTATCGCCGGGCGACAGGTCGGCTTTGCGCAGGATCTTGGCGAAGTAGAGGTTACGGGTCTGGGCCCGCAGGTTCACCTTGATGCCGATCTTGGCCAGCATCGCGACCACGGCCTGGCAGATCTTCTCGTCGTTGACGTAGCGGTCGTTGGGGCAGTCCATCCCGGTCTCGAAGCCGTTGGGATAGCCCGCGTCGGCCAGCATCTTCTTGGCCTCTTCCGGCTTCAGGAGGGCCGGCCGCTTGTCGAGTTCCTTCATGTAGCCGTTGATGCCCGGCGCGACCATCAGGTCGGTGGGGAACGACTGGCCGCGCATCACGGTGCGCTTGATCGCGTCGACGTCGATCGAGCGATGGATGGCCTCGCGCACCTTCTTGTCCTTGAAGGGGTTCTTGCCCTTGACGTTCGACTCGAGCAGCTCCGGACGCTCCTGGTCGAAGCCGAGGAAGACGACGCGGGTCTCGGGGCCTTCCAGCACCTTGATGTTGGCGTCCTTCTTGAGGCTCTCGGTGTCGGCCGGCGGCACCTCGTAGGTCATGTCGATGTCGCCCGCCTTGAGCGCGGCGACGCGGGTCGCGGGGTTGGCCACCGGTGTGAAAATCACCTCGGTGAGGTTGTGGACCGGCTTGTCCCACCAGTTCGGATTGGCCACGAGAATGGTCTTCTCGCCGGCCCGCCGCTCCTTGAGCATGAACGGGCCGGTACCCATGGCGTTGCGGGTGGCGAAGTTCTCCTCGTTCTTGGTCATGTCGGCCGAATTGAGCGCGTTGTTCTTCTCGGCCCACGCCTTCGACATCATGCCAAGCGCCGCCCATTTGTCGGCGAGCAGCGGATCGGGATACTTGGTCGTCACCTCGACGCGCAGGTCACCGACCTTCTTGATTTCCTTCACGGAGACGAAGTTGCTGCCCATGTTCGAGCCGGGGCCGTTGGCGCGATTGAGGGAGAAGACGACGTCGTCGGCAGTGAGCGGCGTGCCGTCATGGAACTTCACGCCCGGACGGATGTCGAAGAACCATGTCGTCGGGTCGGTCTGGCCCCACTTCGTCGCCAGCGCGGGCTCGAGCTTCAGGTCCTTGTCGCGGCGGATCAGCGGATCGTAGATGTTCGAATTGAAAGTGAGGAGGAACGTCTCCTGCCGGGCGTAGGGGTCCATCGAGCTGACGTCGCCCGAGTTGGCCCACTTGAACGTCTTGGCGTCAGCCGACGGAACGAAGCCGAAACCGGCGCAGGCGAGCGCCGCCAGCGCCACTGAATGCCGCAGTTTGAAGTGCATGAATACAACCCCTTCGATGGTCCCCGTTCGCATGCACAAGGGGGCCTCCCCGGCCGCCGTCCCCGTGTCCGCGATATTTCACACAAATTGCACCCCGGCTGTGAGCCCGTCAATTGCACAAAAAATTTGCATGGTCAGACACAGTGTACTTCGGCCTTGGGCGGGCTATCGTGCGCTCCATAACAGTTTCTGGGGCACCGGCATGAATGACGTTTCTCGCAGTTTCCGCGGCAATTCCAACGCTTCGCGGGACATTGCCCACCATCTCCACCCCTACACCAACTTCAAGAAGCACGAGGCGACCGGCCCCCTGACCATCGTGCGCGGGCGCGGCGTCTACGTCATGGACGACGACGGCAAGGAATACATCGAGGGCATGGCCGGCCTCTGGTCGGCGGCCCTGGGCTTCAGCAACGAGCGGCTGGCGACGGTCGCCTACGAGCAGATGAAGCAGCTGCCGTTCTATCACGCCTTCAACCAGCGCTCCCATGAGCCCGCGATCAACCTCGCGGAGAAGCTGAAGTCGATGGCGCCCGTCGAGATGTCGAAGGTGTTCTTCGCCAACTCCGGCTCCGAGGCCAACGACACTGTCGTGAAGATGGTGTGGTACATGAACAATGCGCTGGGCCGTCCGCAGAAGAAGAAGATCGTCTCGCGCATCAAGGGCTATCACGGCGTCACCGTTGCCTCCGCCAGCCTCACCGGCCTGCCGACCAACCATCGTTCGTTCGACCTGCCGATCCAGGGCGTGCTGCACACGACCTGCCCGCACTTCTACCGCTTCGGCGTCGAGGGCGAGACCGAGGAGCAGTTCGCCACGCGCTGCGCAGAGGAACTCGAGGCGCTCATCATCAAGGAAGGCGGCGCCGACCAGGTGGCCGCGATGATCTGCGAACCGGTGATGGGCGCCGGCGGTGTCATCGTTCCGCCCAAGGGCTACTACGAGAAGATCCAGGCGGTCTGCACCAAGTACGACATGCTGTTCGTCGCCGACGAGGTGATCTGCGGCTTCGGGCGCACCGGCAATGTCTGGGGCAGCCAGACGATGAACATCAAGCCCGACATCCTGACCTGCGCCAAGGCGCTGTCGGCGTCGTTCCTGCCGATTTCGGCGGTGATGGTGAGCGAGAAGGTCTACCAGGCGCTGATGAGCGAGAGCGACAAGATCGGCACCTGGGGCCACGGCTTCACCTACTCCGGCCATCCGGTCGCCGCCGCGGTCGCGCTCGAGGCGCAGAAGATCTACGACGAGACCGACCTGTTCGGTCACGCCAGGCGCATGAGCCCGATCTTCTCCAGGCACGTCCAGTCGTTCGCCGATCACCCGCTGGTCGGCGAGGCGATGAGCATCGGCATGATGGGCGCGCTCGAGATCGTCGCCGACAAGAAGACCAAGGCGCCGTTCGACCTCGTCGCCGTCGGCGCGGGCCTGCGCGTCTACAACCACGCCGTGGCGCGCGGCCTGTTCATCCGCAACATGGGCGACCGCGTCGCCATCTGCCCGCCGCTGGTGATCAACGAGACCGAACTGGGCGACCTGTTCGGCCGCCTGCGCCAGGCGTTCGACGCCACCCTGGCCGACCTCACGTCGGAAGGCCTGTTCAAGGGCTGACCATGAGCGCCGGTTCCGAAGGCGGCGGCGCGACAGCCGTTCGCACGCCGCCCTTCGGGACGGGCCAGCGCATCCGCACCCGCGCGATCTGGGCAGTGTCGCTGTTCACCGCCGCGATCCCGCCTGCCATCGTGGGCCTCGGCATCTCGACCGCGACCGACGACCAGGTGAACGTCGCGATGCCCCTCGCCCTGCTGTTCTGGGCGCTGGGGTTTTTGTTTGCCCTGTGGGCGGCCGTACCGACACTGCGCCACTGGGACGGCCTGCCGGCGCAGACGCGCTGGCTGGGCGCACTTCCGCTTCTCTCGGTCTCGCTTTTCCTCAGCATCGCGCTCCTCGTTCCACTGCTGCGCTGACCGTTACTGCGAACCGTTCTCGTTTGACGCACGTCAACGCGACCAATTGTGGCTGCGGGCAAAAGCGCCTTGCGTCTGGAGTGACTGCGCGGGAGACACCTGCCCATGGACTACGAAGCTTTCTTCAACGGCCATCTGGGCCGCCTTCGCGACGAAGGCCGCTATCGCGTCTTCGCCGAACTGGAACGCATCGTGGGCGCTTTCCCGCGCGCCCGCCTCCATCGCGAAGGTGAAGCGCCGCGCGACGTCACGGTCTGGTGCAGCAACGACTATCTCGCCATGGGCCAGCATCCCGCGGTGGTCGAGGCGATGCAGGCCGCGATTAGCGCGCAGGGTTCCGGCGCCGGCGGCACGCGCAACATCTCCGGCACCAACACGCTGCATGCCGCGCTGGAGCGCGAGCTGGCGGCCCTTCACGGCAAGGAAGCCGCCCTGGTCTTCACCTCGGGCTATGTCGCCAACGAGACGACCCTGCAGACCCTGGGCGCCCTGCTGCCCGGCTGCGAGCTCTATTCCGACGCCTTCAATCACGCCTCGATGATCGCGGGCATCCGTCACTCCGGCGCCACCCGCCGCATCTTCCGGCACAACGATCCGCGCCATCTCGAGCAGCTTCTTAGCGCCGCCGATCCCGCGACGCCGAAGATCGTGGCCTTCGAGTCGGTCTATTCGATGGACGGCGACGTGTCGCCGATCGGCGAGATCTGCGACGTCGCCCATCGCCATGGCGCCCTCACCTATCTCGACGAGGTCCACGCCGTGGGCATGTACGGCGCGCGCGGCGCGGGCGTAGCCGAGCGCGACGGCGTGCTCGACAAGGTCGACATCGTCCAGGCGACGCTTGCCAAGGCGTTCGGCGTGGTCGGCGGCTACATCGCTTCGACCGCGGCTACCGTCGACTTCGTGCGCTCCTGCGGCTCGGGCTTCATCTTCACGACCTCGCTGCCGCCGGCGATCGCCGCCGCGGCGCTTGCCAGCGTGCGCCTGGTCAGCAGCCAGCCGGAGCTTCGCGTCCGCCACCAGGAGCGCGCCGCCACCCTGAAACGCCGCCTCGCCGCCGCCGGCCTGCCGGTGATGCCCTCGACCACGCACATCGTGCCGGTCTTCGTGGGCGATGCCGCCCTGTGCAAGCAGGCGAGCGACCTGCTGCTCGACCGTCACGCCATCTACGTGCAGCCGATCAACTACCCCACCGTGCCGCGTGGCACCGAGCGCCTGCGCCTCACACCGACGCCCCTGCACGGCGACGACGACATGACCCGCCTCGTCGTGGCTCTGCAGGATGTGTGGCAGACGCTGGGACTCGGCTCCCGCGCCGCCGCCGAGTAGATCGCTACTCCACCGTCCGCATCGACCACAGGCGCGAGCGCAGCAGGACGATCGCGATCATCAGCAGCATCGCGATCGCTGGAATTAGCAGCGCGGCCTTGAGGCCCCAGACCGAGCAGATCGTTCCCGTCAGGAAGGCGCCGATCGGACCGCCGCCGCTCAGGCCCAGCTGGAACAGCGACATCAGGCGCGCGCGGTGGGTGGCGGGCGCCACGATCTGCACCACGGTCCGGCTCTGCGTCATCGTGATGCCGGCGCCGATGCCCCAGACGAAGATCAGGGCGAGGAACACCGGGAACGGCGGCAGCGTCGCGAGCAACAACAGGACCACCGCGCCCGTCAGCACAGCGCCCCCGATCAGCCGGCCGCGCAGGGTCAGCCGCCGCGCGAGCCCGACCAGCGCCATGCTGGCCACGATGGTCGCGGCCCAGAAGGCCAGGTTCATGTAGGAGAGCTCGGCCGCACCACCGGCATAGTGGTCGCGGATCGCCAGCGGCAGCACCGCCATGAACGGCCCGACATAGAAGATGCCGACCCCGAAGTTGAGCAGCAGGACAGGCCAGATCTGGTCCGACTTCGCAGCCGCCGACACGCCCTCGCCGATGCTGCGCCAGAAGCCGGGGTGTTCGGTCTTCGGATGCGGCGGCGGGTCCGGCAGCCGGCGCACGAAGATGCAGCCCGCCAGCACCATACCGGAATGCAGCAGCAGGAGCGGCAGGGCGCCGAACAGGTCGGCGGTCGAGGCGCAGGCGATGCCCAGCAGCTGGCCGCCGAACTGCAGCGCCGTCGCCAGCGCCACCGCCTTGGGCAGGCCGCCCTTCGGCGCCACGACCGGCAACAGCGCGTCGCGCGTCGGGATGGCGAAGGCGCCGATGGCGCCGGCGGCGACGCCGTAGGCGATCAGCAGCGGGTAGCTCAACCCGTCGGACCAGAGGACCAGCGCCAGGGCGAGCGGCGGCAGGGCGTAGATCAGGTGGTAGCGCAGCAGCAGCCGGCGGGCGTTGCCCCGGTCGGCGACCAGGCCGCCCAGCGGCAGGAAGAGCAGCGACGGGGCCATGACGGCCGCCTGCGCGACGCCCACGGCGAAGGCGTCCATGTGCAGGACCACGGCCACCAGCCACGGGAACAGCACCATCTGGATGCCGAGCGGCACGAACCAGGTGGCGAGGCCCGCGAGGTAAACCGCGAAAGCGTTGGCAGGGGGCTTGCCTTGATCCAAGGCACATCCATCTATATGTTGTAGGCACTTAGTGCCCGTTGCTCATGCGATAGTCAAAGGCGCCGAACGCACGTGTCCACCTTCAATCGCAATACTCTGGTCAAGGTCCTCGAGATCCTCGACAGCAGCCACGCTCAGGAGGCGCTGGCCGCCGCCAAGCTCGCCTCGGCCATGGTGCGGGAAGCGGGCCTCACCTGGGATCAGGTGATCGACGACGCCATCCTGCCGCGCGTCGCCGCCCCCTCTTCCTCTGCGGCGCAGGAGCCGGCCCAGGCCCGCACGCCCGGCGCCGGGCCGTTCGGCTATCGCCGCGAGCGCGAACTCTCGCCGCACGAGCAGTTCTTCATGGTGCTGCTGAGCCCGCGCACGCCGGTCGACATCAAGCGCAAGCTGCGTTCGTGGGAGGGCCGCGTCCTCGACGGCGAGATCACGCCGCAGGAAAGCGCCGACCTCCAGTTCATGTACCAGAGCTTCGTCGTCGGCTGACGAATCAGGCGGCGAGCAGGACGCTCTGCTCGCGCTCCAGCACACGCTTCACGGCCGGACGCGCCAGCATGCGGTCCTTCCAGGCCGTGTAGTTCTTCAGGTCGGCCACCGGCAGGCCGATGCGCTTGCCCCAGCCGTAGAAGACCAGCGCGTAGCCGTCGACCACCGAGAACTCGTCGCCCAGGATCCAGGTCTTGCCGGCCAGGAGACCGTCGATCTCCTTGAGGTTGGCGTGGAAATTTTCCCGACCCACCGCCTTGAGATGATCGAACACCGCGGCGTCCGTCGCGAAGCGCTCGGGCCGGCCGATATGGGTGAAGTTCGGATGCACCGCGTTGGAGAACCAGGCCATCAGCGAGAGAGCACGGGCGCGCTGGACCGGATCCTTCGGCATCAGATGCGGCGCGTGCGTCGTGGCGACGTAGTCGAGGATCGCCGTGTTCTCGACGATCGTCCCCTCGTCCACGACCAGCGCCGGCACGCGGCCACGCGGGTTGACCTTCAGGTACTCCGGCGTCCGCTGCTCGCTCTTGGCGAAGGACAGCGCCTGCGAGTCGTATTTCGCCCCGCTCTCCTCGAGTCCGATATGCGAAGCCGTCGAGCAGGCGCCAGGCGCGAAATAGAGCTTGAGCATGTTGATCCTCGGATTGCCGGAACGGGAAAGCTAGAGCGGCCGGGTCGCGTCGGCCGGCCTGTTGCGATGCAGGAACTCGCGTCCGATCTTCACCCGCTTCTCGCCGTCATACTCGACGATGTCGGCGGTGGCGTAGGTCTCGGACCAGTTGGATGGCAGGAACGAACCCGAGCCAACGACGTCGATCGGCGCCTTGGCCTCGGCCATGACGCGGCACTTGGCCGGACCGAAGCCGGAAGACGCCACGATCTTCACCTTGTCGAAGCCGTTGCGGTCGAGCTCGGCCCGCAGGTGGAAGATCGCCGCCGCCGACACCCCGGTGCCGACGAGGTAGCGCAGTTCCTCTTCGCTCCGGTAGCCACGGATCGATTCCGGGGAGAAGCGCTCCAGCACGGCATAGGAGGAGGCGGGATCGAGGCCCTCGAGGTAACGGCCGCCGGTCGTGTCGAGACGCAGCGACAGGTTTCCCTGGGCCGCCAGCTCGGGGAAGCGCCGGCAGACTTCGAGCGAGTCGGAAATCTCGCGCGCGAAATAGTCGACCAGGACCGTCATGCCCTCGGTGGGAAAGGTCTCGTGGAACATCTCGGCGGCACGCAAGGTCGAACCGGCATAGCCGATCAGGGCGTGCGGCATGGTCCCCAGCCCGTACTCGCGACCGAAGTAGTGGGCCGTGGCGTGCGTGGCATTGCCGATGAAGCCGACGGCGCCGACCTTGCGCTTGGCGCGCGCCGAGCCGACCGAGGCGGCATAGGCCATCATCTCGGCCATCTCCTGGCCTGCACAATGACGCGCATCCATGGCGAGGAAGGCCGACTTCGGCATGTCCGCGCACATGGTCCAGGCATTGTAGGCGGCCACGCAGGCGGGGCCGAGCTTCTGCAGGAAGATCGTCTCGAGATCGACGAGATGGAAGAACGAGCCGGTGATGTACATCATCGGTTCGCCGGCGCCGACCCACTTGCCCTCGCGGTAGCGCATGTCGAGTTCCACCGTCGCCTTGCGCGCGCGGCAGGTTTCTTCCAGCCACTCCAGCGCAAGACGCGGCGCGAACACCACCGGACGCCGCATGAAGATCGCGTAGGTGACCTGGCAGTCGCCGAACTTGCCGACCACCTGCTTCGATCGATTGAAGTAGTGATCGGTATAGCGTTCGATCTCGCCGTTCTCAGGATGCGTCATCGGCCCTCCCCGGGCTTTCGCGCGCTCAGCCGGTGACGTCGGTCAGACGGCCGGGCGCGCCCTTGCGACGGACAGGCGCTCCGCCTTGAGCTGCTCGGCGAGCAGGAAGGCGAGTTCCAGCACCTGGCTGGCGTTGAGCCGCGGGTCGCACTGCGTCTCGTAGCGTTCGTTGAGGTTGTCCACGGTGATGTCCGTCGAACCGCCGATGCACTCCGTGACTTCCTGGCCGGTCATCTCGAAATGCACGCCGCCGGGATGAGTGCCCTCGGCGCGGTGCACGGCGAAAAACTCCTTCACCTCATGCAGGATCGCATCGAAATGGCGGGTCTTGCGGCCGTTCGAGGCGGTGACGGTGTTGCCGTGCATCGGGTCGCACGACCACACGACCGTGCGGCCCTCGCGCTTCAGGGCGCGGACCAGCGCCGGCAGCTTGTCGCCCACCTTGTCGGCGCCCATGCGGGCGATGATCACGATGCGGCCCGCCTCGTTCGACGGATTCAGCGTGTCGATCAGGCGCAGCAGATCGTCGGTCGGCAATGTCGGCCCGGCCTTGAAGCCGATCGGATTGCGCACGCCGCGCAGGAACTCGACATGGGCGCCGTCGGGCTGACGCGTGCGGTCGCCGATCCACAGCATGTGGGCCGAGCAGTCGTACCATTCGCCTGAAGTCGAATCGACGCGGGTCAGCGCCTCCTCGTACTGCAGCAGAAGCGCTTCGTGGCTGGTGAAGAAGTCGGTTTCGGCGATCTGCGGTGTCGTCGCGGAACTCAAGCCACAGGCCGCCATGAAGTTCAGCGTCTCGTCCAGGCGCGCCGCGAGGTCTTCGTAGCGTGCCGAGGCCGGCGAGTTGCGCACGAAGTCGAGGTTCCAGCGGTTGACCTCGTGCAGGTCGGCATAGCCGCCCTGGGCGAAGGCACGCAGCAGGTTGAGCGTGGCAGCCGACTGGTTGTAGGCCTGCACCATGCGCTCCGGATCGGGCAGGCGCGCGGCGGCCGTGAACTCGAAGCCGTTGACGTTGTCGCCGCGATAGGACGGCAGCTCGACGTCGCCCACCTTCTCGACATTGGACGAGCGCGGCTTGGCGAACTGGCCGGCCATGCGTCCGACCTTCACGACCGGCAGGCCGGCGCCATAGGTCAGCACGACGGCCATCTGCAGCAGCACGCGGAACGTGTCGCGGATGTTGTTGGCGGTGAAGTCGGCGAAGCTCTCGGCGCAGTCGCCGCCCTGCAACAGAAAGGCCTCACCGTTGGCGATCTTGGCCAGCGACGCCTTGAGTTTCCGCGCCTCGCCGGCGAAGACCAGCGGCGGATAGCGGCGCAGGCGCGCCTCGGCGTTCGCCAGTGCGGCCGCATCCGGATAGACCGGCATCTGCAGGGCCGGCCGGCTGCGCCAGCTGGTCAGCGACCAGTCGGCGACACTGGAACTACGGGACTGCCCTTTTGCGGCCGTCCGCGAATCGGTCCTGGATTGACCCTGGATCGCGGTCATCGACTCCTCCTCGACCCGCAGCCCAAAGGGGCCGGCGGGGTGGGTGAACCTATACGTGCTGTGGATAAAAAACCAGCCGGCTGGCCGGTCCCGTTCTACTCCGCGGCTGCCCGGGTCGGCGCCGAGTCCGCCCGCGCCGTGCGCATGGTAACGAACTCCTCGCCGGCGGTCGGGTGGATACCCACGGTGGCGTCGAAGTGGGCCTTGGTCGCGCCCGCCTTCATGGCGACCGCCAGGCCCTGGATCAGCTCGGCCGCGTCGTCTCCCACCATGTGGATGCCGACCACCCGGTCGGTCGACGCCTCGACGATCAGCTTCATGAAGGTGCGCTGGTGGCGCCCGGAGACCGTGTACTTCATCGGCCGGAATGCGGCTGTGTAAATCCGCAGATCGCCGAGCTGCAGCTTCGCCTGCTCCTCGCTCAGACCGACATTGGCCATCTCGGGCTGGCAGAAGACCGCCGACGGCACATCGTGGTGGTTGGCCTTGCGCGGCTTCTTGCCGAACTCGGTGTCGGCGAAGCAGTGGCCTTCCATGAGGGCGACTGGCGTGAGGTTGATGCGGTCGGTGACGTCGCCCACCGCCCAGATATTGTCGGCGGTCGTCTTGGACCATTCGTCCACCGCGATGGCGCCCGCCTTGTTGAGCTGCACGCCGGCCTTATCCAGTCCGATGCCGGACGTGTTGGGCGCGCGGCCGGTCGCGTACATCACGCAATCCGTCTCGAACATGCCGCCCATCGGGGTGTGGATCTCGAACGGGCCGCTCTTGCCGTCGGCGCCCTTGGCGACGATGCGGGCGATCTCCATCTCGGTGCGCATGCGAATGCCGCTGTCCTTCAGCGCCTCGTGCACGAAGGTGCGGCACTCGTCGTCGAATCCGCGCAGGACTCGGTCGCGTCGCAGCACGATGTCGACCTTGGCGCCGAGCCCGTGGAAGATGCCGGCGAATTCGACGGCAATGTAGCCCGCACCGACGATGGTGATGTGCTTGGGCAACTCGGGAAGATGAAAGGCCTCGCTCGACGTGATCGCCAGTTCGCGGCCGGGGATCGCGGGAATCACCGGATGGCCGCCGGTTGCGATCAGGATCTTCTCGGCGGTGATCGTCTCCTCGCCCACCTGGATGGTGTGGCGGTCCATCAGGCGGCCACGGCCCATGTGCAGTTTCACGCCGGCCCCGTCGAGCAGGCGCAGGTACACCGCGTTCAGCCGGTCGACTTCCCTGTTCACGTTGTCGCGCAACGTCGCCCAGGAATGCGTCGGCGGGGCGACGGTCCAGCCGAAAGCCGCCGCGTCCTCGAACTCGTGCGCGAACTTCGAGCCGTACATCAGGAGCTTCTTCGGCACGCAGCCGCGGATCACGCAGGTGCCGCCGACGCGGTAATCCTCGCAGATGCCGACGCGCGCGCCGTGGGTTGCAGCGATTCGCGAAGCACGCACGCCGCCCGAGCCGGCGCCGATGACAAACAGATCGTAATCATACGCCATGGGTTATCCCCAGAGAGAACAAAACCTCAACGCGGCCACAATTCGGTCGCCGGGCAGACTATATCGGGGCCTAGACGGGCCGGTAAGGGAAATGGCGCGTGTATTGCCGTATCCTGATACAACCCAGAGGATAGACAATGCCGAGACTTTCCCTGCTCGCAACCGCCGTGCTGATGCTGGCCGGCCCTGCCTTGGCCGCGCCCGGCGACACGGCCGCCCCCCAGCCGGCTCCCACCGCACCCTCGGACCGACCGGCGCGGGTCGACGGCGGCGTCATGCGCTACGATACCAACAAGGACGGTGCCGTCACGATCGAGGAATGGAAGACCGGCCAACAGGCGAGGTTCAAGCGCCTCGATGCGAACGGCGACGGCAAGCTCACAAAGGACGAGCTGTTTGCCCGCACGCCTGCCGTCGGCAACAGCGTTCTCCCGACCGACCGTCAGGCCAGCCAGCAATCGGGCTACTTCCTCCTCTTAGACACCGACAAGGACGGGGTGGTCACCCTGACGGAGTTCATGGCCGGCGCCGACCGCAATTTCACGCGCTGCGACCTCGACAAGAACGGCCGCATCGACACGGCGGAGTGCCGACAGGCGCTGCAGCGCAAGCCCGCTGAGCGCTAGCCATTTTCGACTTCGGCGCAAGAAAAAGGCCGCCGGGAGATGCCGGCGGCCTTCGTTCATCCGTAGCTCGGATACTCAGGAACCTTCGGCCGACATGACGTCGCCGAACAGATCCCAGGTCTCGCCCTTGAAGCGCGCGAGCTGCACCGACTGGATCGGGTAGTAGTCTGTCGGGCTGGTGTTGATCGTGATGCCCGGCAGCAGCAGCGGCAGCTTGTACTTCTGGAAGTTGGCGGCCTGCTTCATGACGTTCTCGCGCGTCAGCGTGTCGCCGCACTTCTTGAGCGTCTCGAGCATCAGGTTGGAGACGGCGTAGCCGAACACGTGGTTGGCGTCCGCCTTGTTGGCGCCCGGCATCCACTTGTCCATCCAGGCGACCCAGGCCTTGAAGTCGTCGGTATTCTCCCACTGCTTGTCCGTGGGGTCCTTGAGATACTGCGCCGTGATGATGCCCTGGCTGTTCTCGAGGCCGGCCGGCTTCATCACCGAGCCCACCGAGGCGGACACGTTGTTGAGGTACTGTGCCGGCTTCCAGCCGATGTCGGCCGACTTGCGGATCGCCTGGGCAGCAGCCTTCGGCGTCGCGATGTTGAAGAATACGTTGGCGCCGGAATCCTTGAGCTGGATCACCTGGCTGTCGACCGTCGGATCCGTGACCTCGAAGGTCACGTGCTTGACGATCTTGCCGGTCTCCTTGCCCAGGCCGTCGCGGAAGCCTTCGTAGTAGTCCTTGCCGTAGTCGTCGTTCTGCATCAGCACGCCGATCTTGGCGTCCTTGACGTTGGCCAGGATGTGCTTGGCGTAGACGACGCCCTCGGTGTGGTAGTCGGGCTGGAAGCCCATCGTCCACGGGAACTCCTTGGGCTTGCCCCACTTCGACGCGCCGGTGGCGACGTAGAGCTGCGGCACCTTCTTCTGGTTCATGTAGCGATGGATCGCCGTGTTGGTCGGCGTACCCAGCGTGTTGAACAGGCAGAGGACCTTGTCCTGCTCGACGAGCTGGCGCACCAGCTCGACCATCTTCGGCGGCGAGTAGCCGTCGTCGCGCGTGATGAAGTTGATCTTGCGGCCGTTGACGCCACCGGCCTCGTTCACCGACTTGAAGAACGCCTCGATCGTCTTGCCGATCTGGCCGTAGGACGACGCCGGGCCGCTATAGGGGCCGGTATGGCCGAGCTTGATTTCCTTGTCGGTCGCGCCGTCGTCGTACTTCTTCTGCGCGAAGGCCGACTTTGTGCCCAGAACCGCGAATGCCGACGCACCCGCTACGAAACCACGCCTGCTTGTACGCATTTCTTTCCTCCCAAGTGACTAAAGCCTGCCGGAGCTTCGTCCGAATTCAGGCCAGAAAGAAGGCCGCCTTCGGGCGACTTTCAGACGAACAGGGTCCGGTTTATGCCCGTGCACCCCGCAGCTTGCGGTAGGCCATGTAGAGCCCGCCGGCGATGCCCATCGGCATCAGGTAGATGATGGCGATCAGCAGCACGCCGAAGACCGTGTAGGCCGAGAGGTCGAACGGCAGGCCGAGGTCGTTTCGGATGAACTGGGTCAGCGACTGCGCCGAGTTATCGACCAGCACGTAGAAGATGCCGCCGAGTACCGAGCCGAGCAGCGAGCCGATTCCCCCCACCACGAGGCCGATCAGGAACTTGATCGACAGGAAGATGCCGAAGCTGTCAGGCGCCACGAAGGCGATCGCGCAGGCCGACAGCGCGCCGGCGATGCCCGTATAGGCGGCGCTGATGCCGAAGGTGACGGTCTTGTAGAGGGCCGTGTCGATGCCCATCGTATCGGCTGCCATGTACTGGTCGCGGATCGCCATCATGGCGCGACCACTACGGCTGTTCAGCAGGTTTGCTGCGCCCCAGAACAGCACGATCATGACCAGAAGGCAGAAATAGTAGAGCCATTGGTCTTCGCTCAGCGGCAGGCCGAAGGGCACTTCCGGCTTCATCAGCACGATGCCCTGCACGCCGCCGGTCAGGCCCTCGAGCCACTTGTATTTCAGGATCTGCGGCACCGCGAGCGCCAGCGCGAAGGTCGCGAGCGCGAGATAGTGCCCCTCGAGCTTGAGCGCCGGCAGACCGAACAGGTAGCCGACGATGAAGCACACGATGGCCGCCGCCGGGATCGTCGCCCAATAGGGCACGTTCAGCTTGTCCATTAGGATGGCGGCTGTGTAAGCGCCGACAGCGTAGAAGGCGCCGTGGCCGAGCGAGAACTGGCCGTTGAATCCGGTGAGCAGGTTCAGCCCGAGCACCGCGATCGCGGCGATGATCATCGTGCTGACCAGGAACAGCCGGTAGTTGGAGACGACATCCGGAAAGACCGGCTGCAGCAGCGGCACCAGCACCGCAAGCACGATAATGCCCAGCACCCACTTCTTCGACGAGGCGGCCATGATCAGACCCTCCGCACGACGACGCGGCCGAACAGGCCGGCGGGTCTGACCGTCAGGACGAAAATGACGATGATCAGCGCCACCGTGAGCTTCTCGCCGTTGCCGATGATATAGACACCGGTCGCCTTCTCGATCTGGTTGCCGGCATAGGCCACCATGTTCTCGAGGATGCCGACGATGAAGCCACCGGCCACCGCACCCGCAGGATTGGAGATGCCACCGACCAGCGCGCTCGCGAAGGCGTAGAGCAGGATGCCGCCCATCATGTTGGGCTCGAGATAGACGATGTGGGCGACCATGATGCCCGCCACAGCGCCCACCGACGCCGCCAGCCCCCAGCCCAGCGCCAGCATCCAGTCGACACGGACGCCGACCAGCCGCGCCATCTGCGGGTTCTGCGCCGCCGCGCGCATGGCGAGGCCGAGTGGCGTGTAGCGGAAGAACACGAACAGGAGCCCTAGCACGATCAACGTGACCAGGACAACGCCCAGCTGATGGGCCCCGATCACGCCGGCAATGCCGAATTCGCTCTTCGGAAACGGCGAGGGGAATTCCTTGATCAGGTAGCTCCAGAAGGCGCCGGCCATCGAGTTGAAGATCGCGAGCAAACCGATGAACACCACGATGATCGACAGGACCGGCGCGTTGTGCAGCGGCCTGAGGATGAGCCGCTCGATGAGCACGCCCATCGCGAAGGAGATCATCACCGTGAGGATGAAGGCGACCCAGAAGCTCATCCCCCAGCTCATGAGCTGCCAGGAGATGTAGGTGCTGAACATCGCCATCTCGCCCTGGGCGAAATTGATGTGGTCGGTCGAAACGTAGATCATGACCAGCGCGAGGGCCACGCAGGCATAGATGGCGCCGTTGGCGAGGCCCGAGGCGAATTGCTGAAGTAACTGTTCCATTGGGGGGCTGCCTCAGTAGCCGAGGTAGGATTTGCGAACGTTCTCGTCGTTCTTCACGACGTCGGAAGGGCCCGACATCACGACCTTGCCGGTTTCGAGCACGTAGGCGTGCGTGGCGAGGTCGAGCGCCAGGGCAGCATTCTGCTCAACCAGCAGGATGCTCACTTTCTCCTCCTCGTTGATGCGCCGCAGGATGCGGAAAATTTCCAGTACGATCAGCGGCGCCAGGCCGAACGACGGCTCGTCGAGCAGCATCAGGCGCGGCTTCAGCATCAGGGCCCGGGCGATCGCCAGCATCTGCTGCTCGCCGCCCGACAGTGTGCCGGCCTGCTGCTGAATGCGTTCCTTGAGCCGGGGGAAGTAGACGAAGACGCGCTCCAGCTCGTCCTTCACCCCCTGCTTGTCCTTGCGGGTGTACGCCGCGATGCGGAGGTTCTCGTCGACGGTGAGCGTGGTGAAGGTGCCGCGCCCCTCGGGAACATGCGCGATGCGCTGGCGGACGATCTCTTCCGTCGCCATGCCCCGGATGTTCTTGCCGTCGAAGCGGATGGTGCCGTCGGTGCGGACCATGTTGCAGATCGCCCGCAGCGTCGTCGTCTTGCCGGCGCCGTTGGCGCCCAGCAACGTCGTGATTCCGCCCATGGGGATTTCGAAGCCGACGTCGTAGAGCGACTGGGTCTGGCCGTAGAAGGCCTTAAGTCCGCTCACCTCCAGAAGTGCGGCCATCACGCAGTCCCCAGGTAGGCGCGGATCACTTCCGGATCGCGCTGTACTTCAGCGGGCGTGCCGTCGGCGATCTTCCTTCCGAAATCGATCGCGACCACCTTGTCCGACACCGACATGACCAGACTCATGTGATGCTCGACGAGCAGCACGGTGACGTTCTGCAGGTCGCGGACACGCTTGATCTGCCCCTTCAGCACCTCGATCTCTTCGTGGTTCAGTCCGGCCGCCGGCTCGTCGAGCAGCAGCAGCTTGGGGCTCGAGGCCAGCGCGCGGGCAAGCTCGACCCTCTTGCGAATGGGGAACGGCAGCGGGCCGGACAGGGCGTGGGTAAAGGGCACCAGGTCCATGAAGGCGAT